>CAYSNA010000245.1:0-8140 GCA_964432185.1 uncultured Cytophagia bacterium | reverse complement strand
TCGCGCAGAATGCGCCGAACGAGTACGGCCGCTTGCTCGCGGCCGGCATCACCGCATGTATTGCGCTGTATGCTTTTATTAACGCGGCCGTGGCGCTGGCCCTCGTTCCGACAACCGGCATCCCCATGCCGTTCATCAGCTACGGCGGCTCGGCGCTGGTATCGCATCTCATCGGTATTGGCTTGCTGCTCAATGTCTCGGCCTTTAGTTCGGAAAAACAGGCAGCGTACGAAAGCGCCACTACCTATGCCGGTCGCGTCAGGACAATGCCGTTTTTCGGCACATCCAAAATTCATCGATGATTTTTATAAAGAGATAAAAGGACAACGTGGCACAGCAAAAAACCTACATATGCGCTGGTGGCGGAACCGGCGGTCATCTTTATCCTGCCATTGCGATTGCGCAGCGGATTAAAGAAGAACGCCCCGAAGCCCGGATTATTTTCGTCGGCACCGCGCGCGGACTGGAAAGTCGCGTCATTCCGGAGCTCGGCTATCCGCTGGCCGTGATTGCCGTTCGTGGCCTCGCGCGCCGTCTGACGCTGAAAAATCTGCTCCTGCCGTTTGTGTTGTTTTACAGTCTGCTGCAATGCCTGGCCCTGCTGTTCAAGTTTCGCCCAGTGGCCGTCATTGGCACCGGCGGCTATGTCAGTGGTCCGCTATTGTTCACCGCGAGTCTGCTCGGTTTTCCAACCCTGATTCAGGAGCAGAACGGCTATCCCGGCGCCACTACACGATTGCTGGCGAGGGTTGTAAAGCGCGTGCACATCAGTTTTGAGGAGTCGCGCCGTTATTTTAAAAATGAAAAGAAATTGCGCTTGACCGGTAATCCGGTGCGCCGTTTCACCTTTGCGAAAAGCAAAGAAGATGCGTGCCGCGAATTCGGGCTTGCTGCCGACAAACCCATTTTGCTGGTGTTCGGCGGCAGTCAGGGTGCGCAGGCGATCAACAATGCCCTGCTTGAGACCCTCGACGATCTGATGATCCAGTCCGATGTGCAAATCATCTGGAGCACGGGCAAGTATGATATCCATAACGTCCGTAAAAATGTCGAAAAATACAGCGACAGACTGTGGGTGTCCGAATACATCTCGGATATGGAGACGGCCTACACAGCGGCGGCCCTGGCGCTCGGACGCGCCGGCGCATTGACGATTGCAGAACTCACGCTGGCGGGAGTGCCGGCCATTCTGGTGCCGTTTCCGCATGCGGCGGCCAATCATCAGGAAAAAAACGCGCGCGCGCTTGTGGCGGTCGGCGCCTGTGTCATGATTTTACAAAAAGACCTGACAGCCGACCGATTGTTGGCTGAAATTTTATCGGTTTTGAATGATGAACAAAAAAAGAGGGCGTTGTCAGACGCGGCAAAAAAGGCCGCCTTTCCAACAGCGACCGCTGATATTGTTGAATCGGTTTTTGAGATAGAACGAGGGACGTCACGTTGAGCGAGTTGAATCAAAAAATAGAACGAATCGGACGAACGGCTGCCGTGTTCTCGTCAATTGTATTGGTGGCGCTGCTGTTCAATTTATGGGTGTTGAACGCCACGGCTGTTGAAGCCCCGGCTCGTTCGCCCAAAATGCAGGCCGATGCGCATTTTGTTCTTGAAGAGAAAAAAGCCTCGTGGCTGCAACGTCTTTATGATGATGTGTTGAGCCCGGGACGCGCCACGGCCGCCATCCCCGCAACGGAATTTGTTGAAGACTTGTCACCAAAACGCTTTGGCAAACCCGTCGCCTATATAAATATGGATGGTCTGTATCTGATTTCCAAAACCGGGCGCATTTTGTGTTCGGCGGATTCGAGCGGATATATCGATTTGCCCATTATCAGCAGCGACTCTTTTGTGCTCGATGAGGCCGGCGAACGATTGATCGATGACGGGACAGGAGATGCGCTGATCCTGCTCGCGGAAATCCAAAAAAATTATGCTCTGAAACCGATATTGTCGGAAATTAAAGTTAAAGGAGAAAATATAATCGCCTACATGAATCTTGGTCATGTGATGCCGGTGGTGTTCGGGCGAGGCGACTGGGATCAAAAAATAAACAATTTCATTTCCTATCAGAAACAGCTTGGAGCCAGTGAGCTCACCCGGCAGGCCGTCTATCTCGACCTGCGCGTGGAAAATCGAATTATTGTAAAAAAAAGCGTATAACGTTATGCAATACTTTAGAGTGGGGCGCTTATGCAAGATGTAGAAATTATTACCAGTGTTGATATCGGCACGACCAAAATTGGCTGTTTCATTGCCGAGGTCAGCGACGATGCTATTCGTATCATCGGCGTGGGCTCTGCGCTATCGGAAGGCCTAAAGTACGGTGTTGTTGTCGATGTTGACAAAACCGTCAAGTCCATTCAAACGGCGGTCAAGAGAGCCGAAGACATGGCGGATATTGATGTGGATGCCGTGTTTGTCGGCATTGCCGGTGATCATATCCGGAGCATCAACGGGCGCGGAGTCGTTGCTGTGTCCGGCGAAGGTTCCGAGGTGACCTCCGATGATGTACGGCGCGTGATTGACGCGGCCAAAGCCGTGGCCCTGCCCATAGATCGCGAGATCATTCATATTTTGCCGCAGGAATTTATGGTGGATGATATGAAAGGCATTCGAGATCCCGTCGGTATGAAGGGTGTGCGGCTCGAAGCCGAGGTGCATATTGTCACCGGCGCCATTGCCTCGGCGCAAAATATTCATCGCTGCATTGAAAAGGCCGGCTATACCGTGGCTGATATTGTGCTGGAACCTTTGGCGTCTAGCTATTCTGTGCTCAATGATGATCAAAAGGAACTTGGCTGTATTATCATCGATATTGGCGGCGGCACCAGCGATATTGCCATGTTTTACGAGGGCTGTATCCGCCACACCTCAGTCGTGGCGCTCGGCGGCAAGAATGTCACCAACGATCTGGCGATTGTGTTGCGCACACCGCTCGATGCGGCGGAAAAGTTAAAGATCGAACACGGCCGAGCGCTGCACAGCGAAGCCGACCGCGATACCTATGTGACCGTGACCGATGTCAACCACGTCTCAGATCGAAAAATCTCAAAGAGTTTGTTGGTTGATATCATTCAGCCGCGGATTGCCGAAATATTGACGCTGGCGTATGAGGAAATCAAAAAATCCGATTATATCAATCTGATGACCACCGGCCTGGTGTTGACCGGTGGCGGCTCGTTGTGCTCCGGCACCGTAGAGCTGGCGGAAGAGATTTTCAACATGCCCGTCCGGCTCGGCGTGCCAAAAGGGTTCACCGGCATGATTGAGGAAGCGCAAAATCCGCAATCGGCTACCGGCGTTGGATTGATCATTTACGGCAAACAGCACATGCACGAACTCGACGGGCATCTGTCCAAAGGTGAATCGGGTGCTTTTGAGAGCATTAAAAAACGATTTCGCCGCTGGTTCAATACGTTGAGTGTTTATTAATGGTGTGAAAATGCGGTGGTGCCGACTTTGTTGGGAAGGGAGCGCCACCTTTGTTGTACTAAATAGAAGGAGTGGGTTATGAGTTTAGCCATTGATTTTGATGATGCAAGTAAACAGAGCGCCAAGCTCAAAGTGATCGGTGTTGGTGGTGCCGGCGGCAACGCCATTAATCGAATGATTGATGAAGGCTTGAGAGGTGTGGAATTCATCGCCGTCAATACCGATGAGCAGGCCTTAAATATGTGCAAGGCGCCAATCAAAGTTCAGATTGGCACTAAAACGACGCAAGTCCTCGGCGCCGGCGCTGATCCGGACAAAGGACGCCGGGCGGCCGAAGAGGACCGCGCTGCGCTGCATGACGTGCTCGCCGATGCCAACATGGTGTTCATCACCGGCGGTATGGGCGGCGGCACCGGTACGGGCGCCTCGCCGGTTGTGGCGGAAGTTTCAAAAGACATCGGCGCCCTGACCGTCGGTATTGTGACGACGCCGTTCAAATTCGAGGGCCCGAAACGCATGGAACGCGCTGAAAAAGGCATTGCCGTGTTCAAACAGACGGTTGATACACTGATCGTCATTCCGAATGAACGCCTGTTGTCCATTGTGCCGAAAGAAACGCCGTTGAACGAAGGATTTCTCTATGCGGATGAGATTCTGCACAGCGCCACCAAAGGTATTTCCGATTTGATCACCATTCCCGGCTTGATCAACCTGGATTTTGCCGATATCGTCACGGTGATGTCGGAAGCGGGCGATTCGCTGATGGGTACGTCGGTGGTATCCGGCGAGAACCGCGCTACGCTGGCGGCCGAACAGGCGATCCGCAGCCCGTTGCTCGAAAATATTTCCATCAGCGGTGCGCGCGGCTTGCTGGTCAATATCTGCGGCGGCCCGGATATGACGCTGCACGATGTCAGCGAAGCAGCCAGTATCATTCAGAGTGAAGCCGGACCGAACGCCAATCTCATTCTCGGCGCTGTTGTGGATAAAGATATTACCGATGAAATGCGCATTACAGTCATTGCCACGGGCTTGTCGGCGTCGCAAAATCGTTTTCACCACCCGAGCTTGCAACGCCCGCGCTACGACGCCAGTCGCACCAAGGGCATTGACCGCCGTGAAATTCCGGCTATTGATCGTATGGCGGAAATTTCCCAGGATTTAAAGAATACGCCGGGTCATAAATATGATTTTGATTCGACGACGAGCAATTTTTCGCCGTTTGACATCAGAGAGAAAAAAAGAGACGAGGCGTCGAACGGCAATGGTAACGGCAATGGCCCAGTGATCGACTCGCTCGACAAGCTGGGAAAATCCGAAATCAAATTTGACCATTTTGATACTGATGAACCGGACAAAGAAGATTTTGAGATTCCCGCCGTCCGCCGTCGCCGCTGGAATATGCTGAGCTAGCCGGCACGTCGATGCGTTCAATCGCGCGTCATAGCACATGCCGCGCGATACATCTGTACATTTTATGGTTTGGGGGAGTGAGGATAATTACGATCGGCCCCACTCCTGTGGCGTTCGTCACTCCCAACGACAGAACAATGGATTTTATCCATGCACGGCGAGGCGCCACAGTTCAAATAAAAAGAGTCTGTCCATGAATGGAGAGGCTCTTTTTTTTCAGTATCTGGGTCCAATGTGAAGCGCTGGCCTGGCAAAGGGAGCCATTTCAACGTCACATTATCTCGCGCAAGTCGCAGTATGTTCTTTTTCAGCAAAACTTTGCCACGAATTACGCGAATTTTGACGAATATGCACGAATTAAAAAAACTGATTATGCAGATGATTCAGCTCATGATTCGAGCACTGGTCATTTTAAAATCAAACCGCCGAGCTCGCAGAGAACCGCTGAGAAAAGCTAATTTAGTCGTTTCATCTCGGCGCGACTTGGCGATCTCGTATGTTAAAAAAGTTGTTAATCGATCCCAGTCCTTGTAGTCATAAAAGTTTATTATTTCAGCTTTAAACTATGAACAGGTTCTTGTTTTGACTAAACTTGGGATTCAATGAGCTGTAACATCTACATAGTCAGTTTAAAAAATAAAAAATCTCTAATTCGTGTAAATTCATGTATAATTGGCGAAATTCGTGGTCAAAATGAATTCAAAAACAATTTCAATAAAAACCAAGGTGTGATACACCGGATACATACATTTTTTTCTGTTCGGCTTGGCGGCTTTCATTGGTTGGGCCAAATAACTCCTGGAAGCTGGAACGTACTGGTGAGAAAAAGGGCTTGGATACGCCATGGGGAGAGGGATAAAAAAAATCCCTGCGGGGAGCAGGGATTAAAACGCTTTGACGACTTTGCCGGCTCGGAGACACTTTGTACACACATAAGCGTGTTTGGTGCCGGCACCGGCCTGAATGCGCATCTTTTTAATATTCGGCATCCAGCGGCGTTTTGTCGCATTGTGGGCGTGGCTGACGTTGTTGCCAACCAGCGGGCCTTTGCCACAAATATCGCATTTCTTTGCCATCTATAAACTCCTTGATCTATATTTTTTCTTTCCGTTTGCCATGGTATAAAGCTTGCAAATATAACGAAACGAATATAAAAAAACAAGTAATTCATTGTTTTTTTCAATTCAATTACACAAAAATGTAAAACATGCGCAAATTTGTAACTCTGATCATGAAACAAGGTAGAATCTGTTCCGCACTTTTATTTCCCAGAGGTATAATCTCTTTAAAAATAGGGCGGCACCATAATAAAAAAGTTTTGAAAAACTAGCTGAATTCTTATATTATCGTGCCTCGAATAGTATCCCCTTTAAAGACGATAAAACGACGATTTAGGTAGAATCGCTCTTTTTTGAAGCAGGGCAGCAGGGCAGGGCAACGAGCACAACGTTCAATTCGCAAAATTATCTTTCCAATGAATTTGGTTTACGCAATCAAGCGCTTCCATGACTATAGTCATAGCTGAAGCATGATAAAAAAACGCGTAGGGCAAGCAGAAAGGTGGCTTTGACATGAACAGGACTCTCTTCACACATAGACCATGTAAGTGACATGGCGAAGCTGTGCCCACTGCTTTTACCTTAAGGTCCATCATCCGAAAAATGCAACATAAAGAACGCAGCCTTATGATTTTTTCCAAAATGAGTTTTATAACGTTATTTTTGCTGTTTATGCTAGGCGCCACGGTTTCACACGGGCAGGACAGGCTAATTCGACCCGGTGATACCATTGACATTGTCGTTTATGGTCATCAGGAATTGTCCCGAATTGTCACCGTCAATTCAAGCGGGGCGATTGATTTTCCCTTTATGCAAAATATTCCTGTCGATGGCATGACGCTCGACGAGTTGCGCCGCTTTATGGAGGCACAACTGTCGCGTTATCTCGATGGCCAGCCGGTGATGACGGTAAATTTTGCCGATACCAAATTGCTCATTGTCAGTGTACTGGGCCAGGTGGCGAATCCGGGTAGCATTCAGCTACCGGTTGAAGGAACACTACAGGAAGCCATTGCCAAAGCCGGCGGCCCGCTACCCGGCGCAAGCCTTGAAACAATCAACGTTATACGTGATCAGGACGGCAAGAAGCAAAAGTATCAATACAATATGTACCGCTTGAATCTCCTTGGGGATTTAAAACACAATCCAACCCTTGAGAACGGCGATATCGTTCTGATTACCGGAAATTCCATTTTCTCCAGCGTCAAAGTCATTGGCAGCGTCAATGATCCAGGCGTGTATGAACCACCACAGGGCGCGACCTTGCTGGACATGATTTTTCTTGCCGGGGGCATGAATAAAAATGCCGACGTCACCAAAATCCGTCATGTCTCGCCATCATCACGAGAATCAAAAGAATTTCAGATCGATCTTGACGCCTATTTCAAGGCGCCGTATCAATACGATTTGCCGCGCGTATTGCCAGGGGATATTATACTTGTTCCTGAAAAGCGACAAATGTGGCGAAATGCGTTAACTCTTGTGGGCAGTGTTTCCTCAATCCTGTCCATGATTTACACCGTAATTATGATCGAGCGATATACTTCAAGCAATTAACAGATTGCAAAAATATTGATTAAATGAATATCGACAATTCACAACAGCACACCAAGGAATGGAACCTCGAGGACTATCTCGACCTCGTCCTCCGTCGCAAGTTTATCATTCTTGCAATTTTTGCCGTTGTATTTGCCGGGGTTTTGGCTTATAGCCTGACGCGCCCGGATATTTTTAGCGCCAGTGTGACCTTTTCCACCGAACAATCTCCTGACGCCGGGCTCGGCAGTTCAATGCCCTTCTATTACTATCAAATGTCCAAACCCATAGAGTATTATCTGGCACTCAAAAATAGCGGTCTCTTTAATGACAAGGTCGTGACGTCCGCTTTGAATGACAGTATCCTGTCGGCCCACGGTGGATTAAACACTGAGGAAATCTATTCGCTTATCGGCCGAATCAGCTTGTCAAAAGAAGAGTATTCCGATTTGATGTATATGAGCGTCTCGGCGTATGATCCTGTTGTTGCTTTTCGAATTGCCGATATTGCCGCAACGGCCTACAAGGATCGAGCGCGTGAAATCCAGGAAGAACAGGCCCGCGCCACCGTGGAATATGTCAACAAGCAGGTTGAATTGTCCGAAGAAAATCTGGAACAAGCGGAACGCGCCTTGCAGGAATTCAAATCCAAAACCAAATTTACCGCCACCAATATTAACGACGGCATCATTCAGCGCCTCAAT
>CAYSNA010000244.1:0-8163 GCA_964432185.1 uncultured Cytophagia bacterium | reverse complement strand
GCGCTTGAGTGGACGAGCGCCAAACGCCGGATCGTATCCCTGTTCAGCAAGAAGAGTTTGCGCGTCGTTACTCAGGTGAATGGACAAATCTTTTTCTTTTAAAAGCTCGGCGACACTCTGCATGTGCATGGTCACGATCTCTTTGATATTCGCTTTACTCAACGCGTGAAAAACGATCGTCTCATCAACACGATTAAGAAACTCGGGGCGCATATGCTGCTTGAGCAGGTTGTAGACTTGCTGCGTGATCTCCTCATGCACCTGTTCGCGGTTCGATTCATTAATCTGCTGCGAACGCTCCATAATAAACTGCGCGCCGATATTGGAGGTCATGATGATGATGGTGTTTTTAAAATTGACGGTTCGGCCCCTGTTATCGGTCAAACGGCCATCGTCCAAAACCTGCAAGAGTACGTTAAATACATCGTGGTGCGCTTTTTCGATTTCATCCAGCAGCACGACGGAATAGGGGCGTCGGCGCACAGCTTCGGTGAGCTGGCCGCCTTCCTCATAACCAACATATCCCGGCGGTGCGCCGATGAGACGGGACACCGCGTGACGTTCCATGTACTCGGACATATCGATACGAACCATGGCGCGCTCGTCATCAAAAAGAAATTCCGCCAATGCCCGCGCCAGCTCGGTTTTGCCGACGCCGGTCGAACCGAGAAAAATAAACGAGCCGATCGGTCGCGCCGAATCCTGTAATCCGGCACGCGAACGACGGATAGCATCGGCGACCGCCTGCACGGCTTCATTTTGGTTCACCAGGCGCTGGTGAATACGATCCTCCATCTCGACTAGCTTTTCTTTATCACTCTCGAGCATTTTGCGCACGGGAATGCCCGTCCATGTGGCGACGACCTCGGCGATATCTTCTTCCTCAACCTCCTCCTTGAGCATCTGCCGATCCTTTTGGATGTCGATCAATTTTTGATTTGAGGCTTCCAGTTCTTTTTGTAATTCCGACAATCGACCATACTTGAGCTCGGCGGCACGCGTCAAATCGCCATCCCGTTCTGCCTGCGCCGCGTTCGCTCTTGTTTGTTCGATTTTTTCTTTCAAAGAACGAATTTGCGAGATGGTTTGTTTTTCCATCTCCCAATGCGCGCGCAATTCGCCTCGCGTTTCACTCAAATCCGCCAGCTCTTTCTTTAATTCGTCAAGGCGATTTTTTGACGCCGAATCTTTTTCTTTCTTCAGCGCTTCGCGTTCAATTTCGAGCTGTTTGATTTTACGTTCGACCTCGTCGAGTTCCACCGGCATGCTGTCAATTTCAATGCGTAATTTTGATGCGGCTTCGTCCACCAGATCAATCGCTTTATCCGGCAAAAATCGATCAGAGATATAGCGATCACTCAGCGTGGCGGCCGCAATGATGGCGGCGTCCTGAATGCGCACACCATGATGCACTTCGTAGCGTTCCTTCAGCCCGCGCAAAATGGAGATGGTATCGTGCACCGACGGCTGGTCGACAAACACCTGCTGAAAGCGCCGTTCCAGCGCGGCATCTTTTTCGATATGTTTGCGATATTCATCGAGGGTTGTGGCGCCGATACAGCGAAGTTCACCGCGAGCCAGGGCAGGTTTGAGCATATTGGAGGCATCCATGGCCCCTTCAGCCGCGCCGGCGCCGACGAGGGTATGAATTTCATCAATGAACAAAATAATCTGCCCATCAGCGTCAGAAATCTCTTTGAGAACGGCCTTGAGACGCTCTTCAAACTCGCCGCGAAATTTTGCCCCGGCGATAAGCTGACCGATATCCAGAGAAAGAATACGTTTTGTTTTGAGATTTTCCGGCACGTCGCCCTCAATGATGCGATGCGCCAATCCCTCGGCAATGGCGGTTTTTCCCACGCCGGGCTCTCCGATCAGCACAGGATTGTTTTTCGTTCGGCGCGACAACACCTGCAATACGCGGCGTATTTCCTCATCCCGACCAATGACGGGATCGAGCTTGTTTTGCCGCGCCAGCTCATTCAAATCGCGCGCATACTTTTTTAGCGCCTGGTATTTTTCCTCCGGATTTTGATCGGTCACCCGTTGAGAACCTCGAACATCTTTTAAAACCTGCAGGACAACCGGGTGCGATAATCCGTGCTTGCGCAATAATTCACCGGCGGTTGATTTGTCTTCACTCAACGCCAGGAGCAGATGCTCGACACTGACAAACTCATCGCGCAACTGGTTGGCTTGTTTTAGCGCATGATCAAACAACGCGTTCGTTTCAGGAGAAAGATAGATTTGCCCAACACCGCCGGACACTTTTGGCAGACGGTTGACGGCATCAATGGCCTGGCGCTTGACCATATCCGGATCGACGCCGGTTTTTTTGAACACCGAGCGCGCAATACTCTCCGGCGCCTCCAGCAGACCAGCCAGTACGTGCATCGGCTCAATCTGCTGCTGCCCATATTCGGACGCAAGCTGCTGCGCCTTTTGCAGCGCTTCCTGAGATTTTATCGTCAGTTTATCAAATGATAACATCGTTTTCCTCTGTGATCAAATCGAACGACGTACCACGATTCGTGCACGCCGTGATCATAAAAAAGGCGAGATTAATTTCTCAATCTCGCCTTTCTGATTTTACCCAAAATGGTTTTTCATCAATTTAGACTGAGAAAAAATACACTGAGCCTAAATATTGAAAATGGAATGGCACGCTCCACACCACTTTTTATTGCTTATTTTTTATCATCATCCACGACTTCAAAGTCCGCGTCTTCCGCTTCGGTTTTAGAAGTCTCACCGTCACCGGCTTGAGCCTCCGGTCCGGGTTGGCCCGCTTGCTGACCTGCAGCTTCGTACATTTTTTGAGCCGCTTGCTGCATAATCGTGTTTACGCCTTCGAGCGCGGATTTCATTTCATTCACATTATCCGTTTTCATCGCTTCTTTCAAACGCCCAACGGCAGCCTCAAGCTGATTTTTCAGCGTGGCGTCAAGCTTGTCGCCATTTTCCTTGAGCTGTTTTTCGGTCTGATAAACAACCTGATCCGCCTGATTTTTTGTATCAATCAGCTCGCGTTTTTTCTTGTCCTCTGCCGCATGCGATTTGGCGTCATTGACCATCTTGTCAATTTCGTCCTGCGATAATCCGGTCGATGCCTCAATGCGAATGGACTGTTGCTTATTTGTTGCCTTGTCTTTGGCCGAGACATTCAAAATACCGTTTGCATCGATATCAAATGTCACTTCAATTTGCGGCACACCACGCGGCGCCGGCGGAATGCCGTCCAGGTGGAAACGGCCGAGCGACCGATTATCAACGGCCATCTGCCGCTCACCCTGCAGCACATTAATTTCAACTGAAGGTTGACTATCCGCGGCCGTTGAAAAGACCTCTGATTTTTTCGTCGGGATGGTCGTGTTCTTCTCGATCAATTTGGTCATCACGCCGCCAAGCGTTTCGATACCAAGAGACAACGGCGTCACATCAAGCAGAAGAACATCGGAAACATCACCGGCAAGCACACCGCCTTGAATGGCAGCGCCAACAGCCACAACTTCATCCGGATTCACGCCTCTATGCGGCTCCCTGCCGAACAATTCTTTGACGAGCTGCTGAACTTTTGGCATTCGTGTCGAACCACCGACGAGTACGACTTCATCAATTTCGCTGGGCGACATACCCGCATCCTTGAGCGCGACTTTGCAGGGCTCAAGACTTCTCTGAAAGAGATCGTCGCACATCTGCTCAAACTGCGCCCGACTCAGGATCATATTCAGATGTTTCGGGCCCGTATCCGTTGCGGTGATGAAGGGCAGATTAATTTCCGTTTGGGTCGTGCTCGAAAGCTCGGTTTTGGCTTTTTCGGCCGCTTCTTTCAACCGCTGCAACACCATCGGATCTTTGGACAAATCAACGCCTTCTTTTTTGATAAAATCATCGACAATCCAGTCAATAATGCGCTGATCAAAATCATCACCGCCGAGGTGCGTATCACCATTGGTTGATTTGACTTCAAAGACGCCATCACCGATTTCGAGGATGGAAATATCAAAGGTACCGCCGCCGAGGTCATAGACAGCGATTTTTTCGTTTTTCTTTTTATCCAAACCATAAGCCAATGAGGCGGCTGTCGGCTCGTTGATAATACGTTTGACGTCAAGTCCGGCGATTTCACCGGCTTCTTTGGTGGCCTGACGTTGACTGTCATTAAAATATGCCGGAACCGTAATGACCGCTTCAGTGACTTTTTCGCCGAGATAATCTTCGGCGGTCTGTTTCATTTTTTGCAGGATCATGGCAGAAATTTCCTGCGGTGTATATTCTTTATCATCGATTCGAACACGAGCGACATCGTTCTGGCCGGAGAGCACTTTGTACGGCACTTCATCAATTTCCGTGTGAACCTCGGCGTACCGACGGCCCATAAATCGTTTGATCGAATAAATCGTTTTTTCAGGATTGGTGATAGCCTGACGCTTGGCAACCTGACCTACCAGGCGCTCACCGGTTTTGCTGAACGCCACCACTGATGGCGTTGTGCGTCCACCTTCACTGTTCGGAATAACAGTCGGTTCGCCGCCTTCCATAACGGCGACACAAGAGTTCGTTGTACCGAGATCGATACCGATAATTTTTCCCATTCTATTCCTCAACGTTAAAATTCATTTTCATTTTTCACCCAAAATGCAACTGTTATGCCAGAACCGGGAATCATCAAAATGACATTTTTGCCATGCTTTATCCACAAAAAAAACAGGCACATAAAAATTACAATTTTATGTGCCTGATAAAATTCAATACATCGATTTGCCCCTCCAACCGTCAATTAGACGCGATCTACGTCAATGTGTCAGTCGTTGCTTTTCTTTGTCGATTTTTCCGCTGCGGGCTTGCTGTCGTTTGGTTTGTCGCTTTTATTGTCACTTTTTTGCTTTTTATAGTCGGTGATATAAAATCCCGATCCCTTGAACACCAGACCCGCTCCGCCGCCAATAAGTCGTTCAACTCGACCGCCACAGACCGGGCATTCGGTCAATGGATTGGCGGACATGGCTTGAAATGCTTCGAACTGATGACCACAAGCAGAGCATCGATAATCATACGTTGGCATATCTTGTCCTCTTTACATGCTGAATCAAAAATGGCAGGAGCGTAAAACTCCCGCCAATCGATTATTTCTCTTCTTTATCCGGTACGGGAATGGCGACAAAATAGCTGGCGCGTCCGCGCTTCATTCGGAACAGCACCGGGCGATCTTCATCTAAATTACCGATGGCTTTATTAAATTCTTGAACATTGGTCACTTTTTGACGGTCAACAGATTTTATCAAATCGCCGGGCCGTACATCCTTGCGAGCGGCCATCGAGTTGTTCTCAACGCCAACAACAAGCACGCCCTCTTCGCCTTCATAATTGACCTGGAATTGACTCATGCGCTCGCTCGTCAATTCGGCAACTTCAATTCCAAAAGGATTATCGGATGTTGTTCCGGATTCCGCGACCACACCATCAGCCGGACGTTCACCCAATTTAATCGTAAACTCTTTTTCTTTACCATCGCGCCAGACAAGCAGATTGACTTTTTCGCCGGGAGGATAATTACCAATAATACTCACCAGGGCACCGTCGTCTTCCACTTTTCGATCATCAATTTGCAGAATGACATCGCCTTCACGAATCTCGGCATCTTCCGCGGGGCTGTTCTCGTAAACTCTTTCAACCATGGCGCCGTAGGGTTTATCAAGACCAAGCGCTGCCGCCATGTCCTGATCAATACCACGAATACCGACACCAATCCAGCCGCGCGTTACCTTGCCGGTACTGATCAACTGCTCCATCACATTTTTCGCCAGGTTGATCGGAATAGCAAAACCAATGCCCTCGCTGCCGCCGGAGCTGGAATAGATCATGGTGTTTATGCCGACAAGTTCGCCGGACATATTCACCAGGGCGCCACCCGAATTTCCCGGATTGATGGCGGCATCCGTTTGAATAAAATCCTGAAAAGTGATGTCGCGCGGATCAGCGAGCCCGGTTCGTCCGGTGGCGCTAACGATGCCCGCCGTCACTGTTTGATCGAGCACTTCGGCAAACGGATTGCCGATCGCCAGCACCCATTCGCCAACTTCCAGTTCATCGGAATTTCCAAGCGTGATCGCATTCAACTCGTCGCCGTCCGGATCAATTTTAATCACCGCCAAATCGCTTTGGGGATCTCGACCGACGACCTCGGCATCATATGTTGATTTTCCGATCGACACTTGAAGTTGATCAGCATCTTCAACCACGTGGTTGTTGGTGATAATATAACCGTCCGCATTCACAATAACGCCGGAACCCAAACCCTGTCGAATTCGCTCATTTGGAATATTAAAAAACTGCTGCCAAAATTCCGGCACCTCTTGGCGCACCGTTTGTGTACTCTTGATGGTGACAACCGATCCCTTGACAACTCGCGCCACATGAACGAAGGCCTTGCTGAGCGATTGCGCACTGCTCACTTGAGACGGATCGAGCAGCTCATCTTGTGCGCCAAGCAAAATCGGTTTGGTCGTCTCCTCATTCGCGGCGATGGTCTTGCCGGTAAAATCAAAATTCGAGGCGATCACCAGGCCGATGATTACACCAATGAACACAGCAAAAATAACAAATAAAGATACTTTAGATTTCATAGTCGTTCCTTTCTTAGTCCGATATCATTTTTTGATACTTGAGTAAAAACGACGGTTTATTTTATAATGTTTCGAACTATTTTTTTTGACAAAATTTCCAATATTCTAAGGATTCATTCTTTACTAAAATTCAAGACCGGCTTGTTTGGCAAAATCAGCCAATATCTTTTGCGATTTGGCGTCAAGACGGTCCGGCATCAAAATATGAACCTCGACGAAATGATCACCTTGCACACCGTCAATAGTCACGCCCATGCCGCGCAATTTAAAAAGCTTGCCATTTTGCGTGCCCGCTGGAATTTTCAAGTTCACAGCACCCTTGTCGTAGGTTTGCACGGACACTTTTGAGCCGAGGGCCGCTTGCACCATATTTACCGATACCGTGCTGTAAATATCGGCTCCCTGGCGTTTGAACTGGGGATGAGGCGCCACCGTAATGGAGATGATCAAATCGCCGGATGCTCCACTGCCCATACCCGGGCGACCCTGCCCACGAAGACGAATTTTTTTGCCGGTCTCGGTACCCTCTGGAATATTGACATTGATCTTTTGGCCATTGATATTGATCATCTGCTTGCCGCCGCGTACGGCCACGTCAAACGGGATGGTCAAGTCGGAGGACACATCCTGGCCTTTCTGCGGCTGCCTGGCATAAGAATGTGAACCGCCGAAAAGATCACCAAAAAGATCGGCAAAACCGCCACCACCGGCCGTGCGACGGCCTCGAAAACCTCCGCCCAAAATATCACCCAGGTCTTCAAAATTAAAATTCTGAAAATTTCCGGAAAAATTGCCGCCGCCAAACCGACGCATCTGATCATATTGCGCGCGCTTTTTCGGATCATTCAATGTGGCGTACGCTTCCGAAATCTCTTTAAAACGCGCCTCGGCATTGGCGTCACCCTTATGTTTGTCCGGATGATATTTTTTGGCCAACTCGCGATAAGCACGCTTGATGTCGCTTTCGGTGGCGGTTTCGGAAACACCTAATATATCGTAAAAATCTTTTGCCATATGTTATCCAACTTGTTTCGCTTTGGCCGTTATAACTTTGGCCGGCCGTAATAACTGATCCTTGAACAGAAATCCCTGCTGCCACACCTTGAGGACGTGTCCGTCATCAACCTCGTCAGTTTCCTCGGCCATCACAGCCTCGTGCAGGTTCGGATCAAATTCTTTGCCCGTCGCGTCGATGGGCTGCAAACCAATCTCTTTTAAAGAAGATAAAAGTTTGTTGTAAATCATTTTCACGCCGTCCACACACAATTCATCGGAACCATCTTTATGATGTGCAAACAGAATATCAAAATCGTCAATGACCGGCAAAAGTTGTGAGACAATATCCTTGGCTGCATACATGCGCCATTCCTGCATGCGCTGCTCGCTGCGGCGTTTGTAATTTTGAAATTCAGCCTGCGCGCGCATGTATTGATCATAATAATCAGGAGCGTCGTTCTGTTTAACATTTTGCACAGCATCGTTGTCGTCAGTCTCTTTTAATTCGACAACATTGTCTTCTACCTGGTCATCAGATGCT
>CAYSNA010000243.1:3929-8186 GCA_964432185.1 uncultured Cytophagia bacterium | reverse complement strand
GATCGTCCAGTCAATAATGCTCTGTTTGGCCAGCGACTGCAATTGCTCGTTGTTCAAGCGTGGATTTTGTCGTCGCTGGTTTTGAATCTCCTGCTCAAAAACTTCTTTGGGAATGAGCTCGCCGTTAATCGTAATTTTCATCCAGACATCCTGTTTTTAGTCAACCGAAAGCGTCACCAGTTTAGCTTCGACACCCTTGACCAGATTCAGCTTGCGGGTCATTTCATCGTGTTTGGTCCTGTCGCCAACCAGTTCAAGAAAAATCAATCCGCTTTCGGAACAGTTGTCCAGAACACCTTCGTGCAGCCCCAAACGCGTTTTGATCAAACAACCCCATTCGGTTAGAATTTTTTGCACCGTCGTGGCGGATTCTTTTCGTGAACTGACCAGCACCAGCAAAACATCTCGTTGCATTTTTCCTCTCCAGTGTTAAGTGAGTGGCGGGATATGGGCGGCATTTTTTCTCGATGTTACAGCAGACCGGCCCACGTTTCATTCCCGTCAGGTAATTTTGTCACAATAAACTAACAATTGATTCAGATAAAATCAAGCCGACAAATCAGACATGATTGCGCAGCATCAGCTCGGCCGGGTGCGGATTGAGATAGACTTGCCGTTTGAGATACGGCTCATCGTACTTGTTGACAAAATGTTTCAGCAGCGTCACCGGCACCACGAGCGGGATGAGCAAATTATGATACTGATCGACGACATCGAGCACTTCTTGCTTTTCCTCGGAGGTCAACTGCTTTTTAAAGTATCCCAAAATATGCTGCAGCACGTTGACGTTTTTCTTCACCGTGGCCTTGAGTTTGAGCCCATCCATCAGATGCGTGAAATAATTCTTGAGCTGCTCTTCTTTTGCCGTGGCATCCGGGTTGGCGACAATTTTCCCCATGGCGCGCAAATGCGTTTCGCTGTGCGCCATGATGAGATATTTATGATCCGAATGAAAATCGACCAGACCTTTACGCGTCGCGCCGTCCGCCAGATATTTTTGCCAGCGCGCATAGACAAAAACGCGCTCGATAAAATTTTCGCGCAAACCGGCGTCATTCAGTCGGCCTTCATCTTCCACGGGCAAATGCGGAAATCGCTGCATCAGCATATCGGCGAATAATCCCGTGCCTTTGCGCAGCGGCATACCCTGCTCGCTGTAAATTTTAATATCGCGCATGCCGGAGCTGGGCGATTTCGCTTTGAAGATAAAGCCGCAAATATTTTCCTTTTCAAGCTGATCGAGCCGCGCCTTCGACCAATTGACCAGCCGCTCGGTGTGGTCGATGTTGGTTTTGCCGGTCAGCATGCGAACGCCCTGTGCCGTCTGCACCAACCGCATGGATTCGCGCGGAATGGGCAACCCGCACTGATGCTCCGGGCAAATCGGCACCCACTCGACGAACGGCCCAACCGTGTTGACAAGATAACGATCCAGTTTGTGACCGCCGTCATACCGGACCTTTTCACCCAAAAGACAGGTACTGATACCGAGCTTTATTGTCTCCGCCATAAATCACCTCTCAATTTTGTGCTGAAAGGAAATATTTACTTTGCCTGATTCGTTGTGGAGTTTACTTAATTAGGCATCGATATGCAAGAATTAATAAAACACTACTAATCGAAAATGGAGAGGACCATGCGTTTCAAATCATTTATCCTGTTGTTAACGGTCACGGCGTTAGCCGTATTGATGAGTTGCGCCACGCTCGAACAATTGGTTGTGCCGCCGGATGTCAAAGTGGAAAATATCAACATTGCGGATTTTTCCTTCGAAGACGTGACGCTGGATTTTGGCCTGCTGGTCAACAATCCCAATCCCTTTGGCGTTGATCTGCAGGGATACGCTTACAAATTTGCTATTGAGGGCAAAGAGTTTTTATCGGCCAACGAGACTCGACAGATTAACGTCGGCGCGTCGGGCAACTCGACGGTCAACATTCCGGTGACCGTCAACTTTAAAGAGCTTTACAGTTTAATGCAGCAGACTAAAGATCTGGACAGTCTTTCTTTTGATCTTGTGGGAAATTTACAACCGGGCGGATTGCTGTCGGCATTTGACATCCCGTTTAAAAAAAGCGGCAGCTTGCCGAATGTGCGCCTTCCAGAGATCAAATTTTCCGGCTTGAAAGTGAAAAAGATGGGCTTCACCGGTATTGATCTGGAAGTCGGTCTCGATCTCGTCAACAACAATGTTTTTGGGTTTGATATTGGCAAGCTGAACTATGACATTGCGCTGGCGGGCAGTCAACTCATCAAAGGCACGACCGACCAACTCGCCGCGGTTCCGGCCAAAGGCGCCAGTTCGATCAAAGTGCCGGTGTCTCTGGATCTGTCCGGCGCTCTCGGATCGCTCACTTCCATCCTCAAGGGTAACAGCGTTGAAGCCACCATTACCGGCGACACGGATTTAAAGACGCCGTTCGGCCCGATCAATTTGCCGTTTAATACAACCCAGAACATTCCAATTTTAAAATAAGTTGATGAACAGGCCGTACGGAAAACGTGCGGCCTTTTTCTTTTTTGAAGGATGGACGATTTTTTACAAGGAGAGAACGTGAGAAAAGTCAAATGGGGCATTATCAGCACGGCGAAAATTGGCGTGGACAAAGTGATTCCGGCGATGCAAAAATCAGCGCTCAGCGACATTGTCGCCATCAGTTCGCGGGACAAAAACAAGGCGACGGCCGCGGCCAAAAAACTCGGCATCGCCAAAGCGTTTGGCTCCTACGACGACATGCTCGCGGATCCGGAAATTGAGGCGGTTTACAATCCATTGCCCAATCATCTGCACGTGCCGCTATCGATTCAGGCGCTGCGCGCCGGCAAGCACGTCCTCTGCGAAAAACCAATTGCCATGAATGCGGCAGAGGCGCAGCAGCTTTTGGACGAATCGAAAAAATATCCACATTTAAAAATTATGGAAGCGTTCATGTACCGCTTTCATCCGCAGTGGGTGAAAGCCAGGGAGCTTGTTCGCAACGGTGCCATCGGTGAAGTGAAAACCATCCAGACAAATTTTGCTTACAACAACCTCGATCCGAACAATGTGCGCAACAAAGCGGATATCGGCGGCGGCGGTTTGATGGACATCGGCTGCTACGCCATTTCGCTGTCGCGTTTTATTTATGAGGCCGAACCACAGCGCGTGCTTGGAATAATCGACTATTGTCCGACGTTCAAAACAGACCGACTGGTGTCGGCCGTTATGGATTTTGATCAGCGGACCGCCGCTTTTACGGTGGCCACGCAGGTGGAACGCTATCAGCGCGTGCATATCTTTGGCGGACAGGGCCGCATCGAGATTGAGATTCCGTTTAATGCCCCGAATGATGTGCCGACGTCTTTGTGGGTGGAGAAAAACGGGCAGGTCGAAGAGATACAATTTCACATTTGTGATCAGTACGGCATTCAAGGCGATCTGTTTTCGCGCGCCATTTTAGAAAACCAACCCGTGCCCACGCCGCTGGAAGATGCTGTCGCCAATATGCAAATTATCGATGCCATTATCGCCTCGCATCAATCTGGCGAATGGCAGCGACCATAAATTTTTGTGATGGAGCATTTGATGACAAGGAAAATTCTGTTGATTTTGGTCGGAATGAGCCTGGCCACTAGTCTGTTTGCCAAGCCGGATGACACTGTCGCGACGTTTTCGATCGTTGGCCGCGATTCAACCACCGGGGAGCTGGGAGTGGCGGTCGCCTCGAGATTTTTCGCTGTCGGTTCGGTTGTGCCTTGGGCCAAAGCCGGTGTCGGCGCCGTGGCGACGCAATCTTTTGCAAACACATCTTTTGGCTGGCGCGGATTGGATTTATTGGAGCGTGGCGCCACGCCCGAACAGGTCATGGAGATTTTGTTGGAAAATGACGACCAGCCGGACCGCCGGCAGGTGGGCATTGTCTCGGCCGATGGTCAGTCCGCCACATTTACCGGCGAAAGCTGCAACGCCTGGGCCGGTGGTCGCCACGGTAAAAACTATGCTTGCCAGGGCAACATTCTCGCCGGCGAACCCGTTGTTGCAGCCATGGAAGAAGCATTTCTCGCCACCTCCGGTACGCTGGCCGAACGCCTTTACGCGGCGCTGCTTGCAGGTGAAGCCAAAGGCGGCGATGCGCGCGGTAAACAATCCGCTGCGATTCTGATCGTCAAAGAAGGCGCCGGTTATGGTGGCTATACTGACCGCGCCATCGATATACGCGTTGATGATTTTGCCGAGCCGTTTAAAGAATTGGGCCGGCTGCTCAACCTGGCTCAGCT
>CAYSNA010000243.1:0-3829 GCA_964432185.1 uncultured Cytophagia bacterium | reverse complement strand
GCGGAACGCGGTGTTTCCATAACAACAATCTGCGCCGATCTTGAGGAGTATCGAATCGAACCGGAAAAATGGCAGGGCATCGTTTCAATTTACTGCCATCTGCCGCGTTTGCTGCGTCAAAAAGTGCATGCGGCGTGTGTTGAGGGATTAGCACCCGACGGCGTTTTAATTCTTGAGGCGTTCACGCCGGATCAACTCAAATACAAAACCGGTGGCCCGCAAAATATCGATCTGTTGATGTCCCTCGATGAATTAAAAGATGAATTTTTCGGTCTCACGCTTGATATTTCTCATGAGGTTGTGAGAAACCGGCAAACCGGATTATTTCACACCGGTCTGGCCGCCGTTGTGCAACTACTGGGGAGAAAAACGCGCATATAATGTTTCCACACGAAAATATAAAAGGATATTGATCAGACAAAAAATCGAATTATTTCATCCACTTTTTTTAGGAGAACGACATGAACAAAGAAACCTTGCGACACCAGCTCGAAATTCATGAAGGCAAAAGACTCACTGCCTATTTTTGTCCTGCCGGCTATTTGACCGTCGGGGTTGGCCATAATGTGGAAGCGAATCCGGTCGGCGCTCTCATCGGTCGCGAGATCACTCAAGAAGGCGATGAAATTTCGCAAACGGAATCGGATGCCCTGCTTGATCATGACATTGATCGTTTTGCGGATGAGGTACGCCAACGTTTTGATTTTTTCGAGACGCTTTCCGATCCACGCCAACATGTGCTGGTGGATATGGCATTCAACCTTGGAACGCAGGGCATGTTGAATTTCAAAAATATGATCACCGCACTGCGCGAGGGAAATTATACGCGTGCCGCGGCCGAGATGCTTGATTCCCGCTGGGCACGACAGGTTGGACGACGATCCCAAAACCTGGCGGCCATGATGCGTGACGATGTGGAACTGCAAGCGCTGGCTTAATTCATCGGCTTGGGGCGAAAATTTAAGTTGCCAAAAATTAAGCCCGAAAAGGGTTATAAATTTTAAATCCGGGTTTTGGCGGTAAAAAGTATTTGGCACTTTTTACTTGAAAAGAATGAATGCCACGCGATTATTTTCTTGTAACATCCGCAAAAAATCCACATATTTGTGAATCACAATCATCAGAACAATTAATCAAGGGAGAGAGTAATGAGATACGTGATGTTGATGATTCTGTTGTGTGTTGTGTTTGTCCATGCGGAGACCGTACAAGAGTACATCGCTGCCGGTGATGCGGCGCATGATGTTTTTGATCACCAAACCGCGCTGAAAAATTATCAGGCCGCTTTTGAAGCCGATTCCAAAAATTGTGAAGCGGCGTGGAAAACGTCTCGCGCCCTCGCGAATATCGGCGATGAACGAACCGATACCGCCGAGCGTACCGAGTTTTTTAACAAGGCTGAAAAGTATGCCAAAACAGCGATTGATCTGTGCCCGGACAATGATATGGCGCATCTATCGATGTCCATTGCTGTCGGTCGAGTCGCGTTGATGGCGGGCAAAAAAGAACAGGTGCAGTTGTCCCAGGTTGTAAAAGATGAAGCGGAAAAAGCGATCGCGCTCAATCCAAACAATGACACGGCGCATCATGTTTATGCACGCTGGCACCGCAAAGTTGCCACGTTGAGCGGCGTGGCCAAGACTTTTGCCAAAGTATTGTATGGTGGTTTGCCGGACGCGAGCCTGGAACAAGCCGTCGACCATTTTCAAAAAGCCATTGAGCTCAAGCCGGATTATAACAACCATTATCTCGAACTGGGCATCACCTACGAAATGATGAAAGAATACGCCAAAGCCGATGAGGCGTATAAAAAAGCAGCTGCCCTCGAAGCCAAAGGTTCGATGGAGAAAAAATACAAAGCTGAAGCCATTGAACGCCAAAAAAATATAGCGCAAAAAATTTAAAAATGACATTATTGTCAAGCCACCACAACAATTGTGTTATGCACATTTTACAACTCACACAATAATGTCAGAAAGAGTTATTTCTCCGAAAAGACCGCTCATTTTTTTCGGAGAAATAAACTCTTGTTATTATAAAGTTTTGACATATCCGGCCAACCATTATTTGTACCGTATTATTTTCCACTCTTTAAAGTCGGACAATAATGAACAATATTGTAGTAATACTTGATTTTATAGACACGAATGTCACATCCGCCAACAACTCGCCATTATGTTGTTTAAATTCCTGCCTTGCATAAATCTATAATAAATCTTATATTAATCGGCGACTATTGTGAAAAATCGAACACTTCCAAGTGATAAGGATTATGGCATTCAATTTGCGATTTTGAGAATGGAAATTTTACTGCGTTTTTGAAATTACGACTGACCATTGCGTGAAATTGTGATAGACAAAGAAAAAAAGACTTGCTCAAACTCATCGTTCAAGTGGGCTGATTTTTACAAGCCCAAACATTCTGCTTGACGCGTCCCTCCTCCCCCTCTGATGTTGGCCGCGACACAAGCGGCACACAATAGAACACTACCACTTAAAAATGAACTGATTTTAATATACACGAGGACATTCGCGTATGAAAATAATGACCCCAACTCAAATTTTACCCAGTCCAACCAATGCCGCCGGTTTTCGACAGGCAAGCGGAATGTATGATCCCGCTTACGAACATGATGCCTGCGGTGTCGGTTTTGTCGCGCGTTTGGATGCCAAACCGGACCACCAGGTTGTTCTGGACGGCATAAGAATTCTCGTGAACCTCGAACATCGCGGCGCTATTGGCGGCGACGCCGGTACTGGCGACGGCGCCGGCCTGCTGTTTCTATTGCCGGATGAATTCTTCCGCTCCATCGAGAGCGATCTCGGTTTCACTTTGCCCAAGCTTGGCAACTATGCTGTCGGTATGGTGTTTCTCCCGACCGATGCGGCGTTGAGAGCGGATTGTAAAGCGGCGTTTGAACGAATTGCCATCGAAGAGGGCGCGCAAGTTTTAGGATGGCGAACCGTGCCGACTGAAAACGGCCACCTTGGAATGCTGGCTCGCTCAACGCAACCGGTCATTGAGCAGTTATTTCTCGACCGAGGCAAACTTTCGAAAGAAAATTTCGAGCGCAAAATGTACGTCATTCGCCGACTGGTGGAAAAAGAAGTTGATGGCTGGAAAGATGTCGATGCCAGCCAGTTTTATGTCGTGACGCTGTCGTCGCGTATCATCACCTACAAAGGTTTGATTACCGGCACGCAGCTCACAACATTTTATGCGGATGTGAACGATAAAAAGTTCAAAACCCCGTTCGCCCTCGTCCACCAGCGCTTCAGCACCAATACTTTGCCGACATGGCAATTGGCGCAACCATTCCGGACGCTGGCGCATAACGGTGAAATCAATACCTTGCGCGGCAACATCAATCGCATGAAAGCGCGCGAGGCCCGAATCCAGCATCCGCTGTTCGGTGACGATGTTGAAAAAATTAAACCGATCATCATTGAGGATGGCAGCGACTCGGCGATTTTTGATAATGCGCTCGAACTGCTCATCCAGGCCGGCCGTTCATTGCCGCACGCTATTATGATGATGATCCCGGAAGCGCACGGCCCGGAGATTCGCATGAGCCGCGACAAGCAGGCGTTTTACGAATACCACTCTGCGTTGATGGAACCATGGGACGGTCCCGCTGCCATTGCCTTTACCGACGGCCGATATATTGGCGCTACGCTGGATCGCAACGGTCTGCGCCCCGCGCGCTATACCATCACCAAAGACGGCATTGTCGTTATGGCGTCCGAATCCGGTGTGCTGGAGTTTGAGCCGGAAAACATTTTACGCAATGGTCGCTTGCAGCCGGGCAAAATGTTCCTTGTTGATTTG
>CAYSNA010000242.1:0-8204 GCA_964432185.1 uncultured Cytophagia bacterium | reverse complement strand
AAAGAAAAATCAGCCGGAGAAGAATAAGTGATCCCCTGAATCGATCCGTTGGTTTGAAAAATTAAAATCCTGCACTGCCGTCAAGCGAAGCCAGGATTTTTTTATTTTTACAACATCATTCTCTTTGGAGGCAGCATGAAAATGACCATTTACCTGATTTTGTGCTGTAGTCTGATTTTGGTGCCCCAGTGCACCCGTGATTTGGCGACAAACGCAGATATCGAGACGCCGGCGGTGGGCTATCGTATCAACATCAGTCCAACCCTCGGCACTACGACGACATCGTTCCACATCAGCGTCTCCTACACCTCTGAAGTCACCACACATGAACCTCTTCAGCACTATCGCATTTTGTACACGCAGGCTAGCACGACCATCTCTTCGGAGTGGACGCCAATCGGCAAACCGATTTATCTGACATTCCCCACAATCGGAAAAAAGAAGATCGCTTTCAAACTCAAGGGCAAATCCGACACCATTTATACGAAACAGGATTCGCTTTATGTCGGTGAGTTACGGCCGTTAACGGATAACAATTCGATTTATTTGCAGGGCAATCCGGAGTGGTGCCGCGCCAATAACGATCTGTTGACCTTTGATTGGCGGGATACAAACGGCGAGCACAAAATTTTTACCGCGTCAATATCAGCGCGAACTGTTCAGCAGCACACTTTTGATCCCGGTGATGGCCGGATCGAATGCCATCAATTTCCGTTGTGGTCGCCGGATGGAGACCGCATTGTTTTTGTCAATAATTCAACAGGCGAGATCAATCTAATCACCTTGGCGAACAATAGCGTGCGTTCCCTCGGCATTCCAGGAACATGGCCGCTGTGTTGGAATCCGGGTGGAGATATTCTATTGGTACGCCGCACGACCGAGCGCGTGGGTCTGTGGCAATTTCGTTTTGCGGATTCATCCTATGTTGAGCTGTTGCCGGAGTGCAGCGCCGCCACTTTTTCTCCGGCGGGCGATCAGCTCGCTGTGTCGCACGAAGACGAGTATTCGCAGTCTTTACGCGTGCTTGACGCCGTTTCGATGCAGATAAAAACAACATTTGTGCTTTCGCATCAAAGCGCCAAAATCGCCTGGTCGCCCAGGAGCGACTGGATATGCACCTGTGATGAAAATGATGTGATTCATTTTTTGAATGTGAACAGCGCGCGTCGTCTGTCGTTTTATACGCCGGAATTGGCGTATGTGTGGTGGCCGACCTGGTCGCCGGACGGCTTGTCAATTGCCATCGAAGCAACGCACATTGACGACTCGCGCAGCCGAATTTGGGCGTTTGATTGTCCTGATGAACTTTTTTAGATGGGAATCGTGATTCGGAACGGCGGCTCGGTTCACCTTCACCACTATTTTAAATCTCGCACCACTGATCGATCTGCTTTGTCATATTGTCGAGGTGTGTTTTGTGGACAAACTCGTTTGTACTCGGATCGTAGCGGTAATCATCGCTCCAGTCCTCCGCGTGCGTAACGATCTGCCGCACGGCATCGAGCAGGTACTCTATGTCGTCATCCGCCATCGTCGGGTGGATGGATAAACGCACCCAGCCGAGTTTGGCCGAGAGGTCGCCCTGGTCAATTTTATCGGTCATGCTTTTCGAGCGCTGCGAATCAACGTGCAGCAAAAAATGGCCGTAGGTGCCGGCGCAAGAGCAGCCGCCACGCACCTGAATGCCGAAGCGGTCGTTCAACAGCCGCACCATCAGGTTGTAATGAACGGAATGCACGTAGAAGGAAAAGATGCCGAGGCGATCCTCAATATTATTTGCCAGAATATGAATGTCCGGAATGGCGCGCAATCCCGCAAAAAGTCGATGCACCATTTTTTCTTCGCGAGCGAGAATGTTGTGTACGCCCATCTGCTCTTTGAGACGGATGGACAGGGCGGCGCGGATCGCCTGCAAAAATCCCGGCGTGCCGCCGTCCTCGCGCGTTTCAATATCCTGAATAAAATTGTGGCCGTGCCATGGATTCGTCCACAGCACCGTGCCGCCTCCCGGCTGATCAGGAACCTTGTTTTTGTAAAGATCACTGTCAAAAATTAAAACGCCGGATGAGCCCGGTCCTCCCAAAAATTTGTGCGGCGAAAAGAACACCGCATCGAGCTTGCTCTCCTCATCGTCGGGCGGGTGCATGTCGATTTTAACATACGGCGCCGATGCCGCATAATCAATAAAACAATAGCCGCCGTAGCGATGCATCACTTTCGCCATCTCGTGCACCGGCGTCGGGATGCCGGTGACATTTGACGCCGCCGTAAAGGCGCCAATTTTGAACATGCGGTCTTTGTAAGCCCGAACGGTGTCTTCAAGTTTATTTAAATCAATGTGGCCGTCCTCGCCCGGTGGAATGACCACGACCTCCGCAATGGTCTCTTCCCAGGAGGTCTGGTTGGAATGATGTTCCATATGCGTGACAAAAACGACCGGCCGGCATTTGACGTTCACATCGATACAATCTCGAAACTGCTCCGGGATTTTCAGCCCTAGGATGCGCTGGAATTTATTCACCGCCGCCGTCATGCCGAATCCGGCGTTAATGATGACATCGCGCGGCCCGGCATTGCAATGCTGCTTGATGAGCTGATGCGCGTTCTGATACGACAAGGTCATCGATGTGCCGGTAATATTCGTCTCCGTATGCGTATTGCCGACAAATGGTCCGAACGTCCATGTGAGTTTATCCTCAATGGATTTGTAAAGGCGGCCGCTCGCCGTCCAATCCGCATACATTATTTTTTTCTCGCCATAGGGCGATGCAAAAGTTTGGTTTATGCCGATGATATTGTGCCGAAACGGTTGAAAATACTGTTCTGAACTCACTTGAGGCTCCATACCGGAATAGTCAATGAATGAGCAAAATGTACTGAATTTCGTTAATAAATCAAACGAGAGAAGATTGATGCGATTTTATGGAGAATGGAGTCCTTGATAGCATTTCACAGTCCGATGAAATGCAACGTCATGATGGTGTTTTTGAGACTCTGGATTCGGAGCATTTGCGGTGTTCCGCCAAACGAATCACCTTCAAATTGAGACTTGGTTATTTTGGCAATAATGTTAAATTGCACAATTCCAACTCGACACTAAAAATTGGAGGTTAAATGCTAAAGAATCATCCACGGGGACTCATGGTTCTGTTTTTTACAGAAATGTGGGAGCGTTTCGGCTACTATTTGATGCTGGGCATTTTTTATCTGTACATGACCGACGCAAAAGCCGGCGGCGGCAT
Source organism: uncultured Cytophagia bacterium (assembly GCA_964432185.1). GTDB lineage: Bacteria > Zhuqueibacterota > Zhuqueibacteria > Residuimicrobiales > Krinioviventaceae > Kriniovivens. The sequence goes on along the minus strand of CAYSNA010000242.1, from coordinate 4,962 downwards.
GGGCTTGCCGTTGGAAAAAGCCGCGGATATCGTCGGTACCTATCTGGCGCTGGTCTATTTGACGCCGTTTATCGGTGGATTGTTGGCGGATCGTATCCTCGGCTATCGTCGCGCCATTTTTATCGGCGGTGCGTTGATGGCGGCCGGGTACATTGGTCTGGCGCTGCCGGGCTGGACGGCTTTTTGGCTGTCGCTGTTTTTGATCATCCTGGGCAACGGCTTTTTCAAGCCGAATATTTCCACACTGGTCGGCAATTTGTATGCGACCGCCGAATATAAATCCCTCAAGGATTCCGGCTACAATATTTTTTATATGGGCATCAATATTGGCGCGTTTGTCTGTAATTTTGTCGCCGCCTATTTGAGAAATAATTACGGCTGGGGATGGGCGTTTGCCGCCGCCGGTGTCGGCATGATCATTGGATTGATCTGGTTCGCCACCGGGCAACAATCGGTGCGTCATGCGGATGTGTTAAAGCCCAAAAAAGCCGAAGATATGTCGCTGACCAAAATCTTTGGTATTGTCCTGCTGCCGGCTGTGCTCTTTGGCGTCATCGGCTGGGTGCTGCCGGGCAATATCTTTAGCTCGGATTCTACCGATGCTTTTATCTTTGGCTCCATCCCGGTGGTGATTTTTTATTTTTCCTTGTGGCTCAGAGCGTCCAAAGAGGATAAATCACCCATTGCCGCATTGCTGGCCATTTTTGGCGTGGTGGTGATTTTTTGGGCGATCTTTCACCAAAACGGATCCGCGCTCACGGTGTGGGCCGAGAGTTATACAGACCGCGCCCTGCCGCAATGGGTGGAACCGGTCGCTACAAAGCTCGGCATGGTGCAGGAAGTTCAACCGTCGGATGCCTATTTCAATAATGTACCTCAAAGCGCGTGGCCGCCTCAGGGTGAGTCAAAAAAATTAATTTCCACAGAAATTTTTCAATCCGTCAATCCTTTCTTTGTCGTCTTTTTAACGCCGTTGGTCGTCGCCTTTTTTACCATGTTGCGACGGTCGAAGAAAGAGCCCTCCACGCCGGGAAAAATTGGCTGGGGTCTCTTTATCACGGCGTTGTCCACGCTGGTGATGGTCGGAGCCGTTTTTGCCTCGCAAAATGGTCTGGAAAAGAGCTCGCCGGCCTGGTTAATCGGCGCGTATGGCGTCATTACCATCGGAGAATTGTTTTTGAGCCCGATGGGATTGTCGCTCGTGTCAAAATTGAGCCCACCGCGCCTCACCTCATTGATGATGGGCGGCTGGTTCTTGTCCACATCCCTGGGCAACAAGCTGTCCGGTGTACTGGCAAGTTTGTGGAATATGTACGATCACAAGTCCGTTTTCTTTTTAATTAACTTTACTGGCGCAATGTTTGCATCTCTCGCAATATTCGTTATGCTGAAATGGCTGCGGCGAGTGGTGCAAGAGCACACAGGAGATAGCTGATCACGAATGGCAGCGAGGGATAAAGCGCTGCTTTTCCCTCGCCTTTCTCCCAGGTTTAGGACGAGATCATCTGCGCGTTCAACTGGTATGTTAACAATCTGATTACATAAAAGTTGCCGGCAGGTTGATCACTCAATATCCCAACGGGAGGGGATATTATGAAATATGCGATTATTTCGGACATCCATGCTAACCTCGCCGCTCTGCAAAAAGTCCTTCAGCGAATCGATGAATGTGAGTGCGACAAAATTGTCTGCCTCGGCGATATTGTCGGTTATGGTCCATTTCCGAACGAGTGTTGCGACATCATACAACAAAAGGCCGATATCTGCGTTGTCGGCAATCATGATCACGCGGCGATCGGACGGACCTCCACCGAATATTTTAACAAGTTCGCCAAATCCGCGATGTGGTGGACAATTGACGAGTTGACAGCAGAGCACAAAGCGTTCCTCAAAAGTCTTCCGGAAAACGCTGAGGAAAACGACCTGCTCTTTGTCCATGCGGCGCCGATTGAGCCGCTGAGCTGGAATTATATTCTGTCACTCTACGATGCCGAGGACAATTTTCACGCCTTTGACCTCAAAGCGTGTTTCATCGGTCACTCTCACAAACCGGTTGTTTATTCGTATGAGGACGGTGAATTCCCCTCAAACGAGCCGGGACCACGCCTGAAACTGTTCGACGGCTTTCGTTATATTGTCAACGTCGGCAGTGTGGGGCAGCCGCGGGATAATAATCCCCAGCCGTGCTTTGGCATTTACGATACCACGTCGGGTCTTTTTCAATTTGAACGCGTGGTGTATGACGTGCGGGAAACGCAAGCGGCAATGGAGGAGAAAAAATTGCCAACGTTTTTGATCGAAAGATTGACGTTGGGTCGTTAATTTTTAAAAGAGGTTATATCATGGTAGTCGAAGACAGATCTCATGACAACAAAATGGTGTTCTCGGAAAGCACCTATCGTCGCATTTCGAGAATTCTCTATGAATTAAATACGCGTCTGAAAGCGACGCTGACCGTTTTTGCCGACATGAACGGTTACCCGATTGATTATAGCGGCGACACCAAAGGCATCAACGTGAATTCGCTCACAGCCGTGGCCGCCGGGAGTTTTTCCGCAGCCAACGAAATGTCGCGCATGATCAGCGGCGAGCAAAATTTTGAGCATGTTCTACACGAAGGCACGCGCCGGAACGTGTACATGTGCAACGTGAGCAATGATTATCTGATGATTCTGGTGTTCGGCAAATCCGTGCCGATCGGTTTTGTGCGTCTTTTGACTCACACCGCCGTTGGCAAGCTTGGCCAATATCTCGACGGATTGAAAATGCAAAATCGTCAGGTCTCCAGATTTATTGACTCGGATTTTCGCTCCAAATTGAATCGCGAACTCGACCAGGCTTTCGGCTTCTAAGGACAGACATCTATTCATGCATATCGATTGGCAAAAGAACGAAATTATTTTCAAGATCGTTTACTATGGCCCCGGTTTGGGCGGCAAAACCACAAATCTTGAATATATTTACGATAAACTCAATCCCAAGCTGCGCAGCGAACTCATCTCGTTCAAAACCAAAGAAGAACGCACATTATATTTTGATTTCATGCAGCTTGATCTGCCTCCCATCAACGGCAAAAAGCCGCGCTTTCATCTCTATACCATTCCCGGACAGGTGCAATACGGTTATGGCCGCAAACTGGTGATCAAAGGCGCCGATGCCATCGTTTTTGTGGCGGATTCACAAAAAGGCCGGATGGATGAAAACCTTGCAAGTCTGGCCGATTTGAAAGATAAATTATCGCATTATGAAAAAACCTTGCAGGATCTCCCGTGGATTTTGCAATACAACAAACGGGACCTGCCGAATTGCTCCAGTATTCCATCCATGCAGAGCAAATTGAATTTTATGAATGTGCCCTATTTCGAGGCTGTCGCTCGGAACGGCCAGGGCGTTTTTGAAACGCTCAAAAGTGTTATTCAGCTCTCCATGAGCCGTGTCTGATGACTTTCACATATAGTCTCTCTTGACAAACATTTCACACGCTTCTTTTATTTGTCCTTTGTTGTTGAGCAAAATACTCGTTATATTCGGGAGATGTGAACCCATTCTTTCAAAGGAATGAGCATGAAACCAACAACCGGTCCACGTACTAGCTCGACGGTGTCGTGGATTCTCTACGACTTTGCCAACACGGCCTATTCGATGAATGTGGTGTCGTTGTATTTTCCGGTATGGATCATCAATGAGCTGGGACAAAGCGATATGAAGGTATCGCTGGTGAATTCGATTTCCATGTTGCTGGTGGCGATCACCATGCCGGTGCTTGGAGACTGGTCCGATCGAAAGAGAAAAAAATTGCTATCGCTGTTTGTTTTCACTCTGCTCTGCATCGCCGGCACTTTTACCATTGGTCTTTTGGGACAAAATATCTCGTCGTTGTCGATTCTCATCCCCCTCGCGCTTGTTTTATATGTGATCTCAAACTACAGCTACCAGGGCGGTCTGGTTTTTTATAATGCGTTGATGCCGGCGGTGAGTACGCCAAAAACCATTGGCCGAATTTCCGGCTATGGCGTCGCCATCGGTTACCTCGGTTCGGCTGCCGGGCTGTTAGTTGGCGGTCTGTTTGTTGATGGCAGCAAGTTTGGCCTCACCATCCCCGGAGTGGACGCCGGCGGCACCGTGGCTGCATTCGTGCCCACGGCCGTTCTTTTTCTGATATTCGCCGTGCCGGTTTTTCTTTTTGTGCGGGAACCCAAGCTGGATATTTCAGATCGACACTGGAGCTTGAAATCCTCATACAACAAGGTGTGGGATTCGCTCGTCAGCACAAAAAAGCATCCGGGATTGCTGCGTTTTCTCGTCGCCAAATTTTTGTATGAAGACAGCATTCACACGATTATTATCTTTATGGGCGTCTATACACAAGCTGTTATGGGATTTTCCTCCGAAGAGACCAATAACTTTTTTGTCATCGTCATTCCGGCGGCGGTGCTCGGTTCGGTGTTATGTGGCATATTGACGGATCACTACGGCCCGAAAAAAACGCTGCTCGGTGTGGTTATTGCTTGGGTTATCTCGTTAAGTCTGATCATCATCACGATGGATCGAACCGTATTCTGGATACTGGGCGGCGCCGTTGGCGTGTTGCTCGGCTCCACATGGACGGCGGCGCGGCCGCTGCTCATTACCCTGGTGCCGGAGGAAAGTATCGGCGAGTTTTTTGGTCTCTATGCCTTGTCCGGTAAAGCCGCGGCGATTATTGGCCCGTTATTGTGGAGTACGGTTACAATGAGCCTGGCGTCGCACGGCTCGATCATCAAATACAAGGCGGCCATTGGCGCGCTCACCCTCACCATGATCGCCGGTCTGGTCGTGTTGTGGCGCGTGCCGGATTTTCACAAACAACGAAAATTCGCTCTGGATTCTCAACAGGAATAAATGTTTGTTTGTGATGCACATGTTTCATGCTGACGTTGATCTTTGCGATTCGGTTCAACATTAGCATTTATTTTCTGTGTG
>CAYSNA010000241.1:6485-8205 GCA_964432185.1 uncultured Cytophagia bacterium | reverse complement strand
TTTTTGCCAGTCTCGATGCCGTTTGACGGATTCGATTCTTTTTTTCTGCGGCAGCGTCATAAACCGTCCGGTTTCGACAGGTCCCAGTTCTTTTAATAAAACCGAAATGGCTTTCGATACCAGTTCTTCTTCCGTGATATATTTCACGTTCATTTCAACTTCTCCTTGTCACAAAAGACAATCGGATTCCCAGTCCATATTTGAATTTTGCTTTTTGAATTTTTTAGCAGTTTGTCGTCACAGCTTATAAAGTCAGCGTCATAGAATTTTGTAAATGAACGGCCTGATGAATATGATGCTCATTAAGCATTTTTATTTTAACCGGATTCTGCCAATTATCAAAGTAATATAACAAAGGTATGGCATCTTTCAAATATAAGAATGGTCGAAGCATGATGTCACATTCAAGTTGCTGAGTGACCACGGAACGTGATGGGTGAAATGAAAACTGAAAAGCGAGGATAGCAGCAGAAAGAGGGCAGTAGATCTTTTAGTACCGGGAGTTAGTTATGGAGTATCAATTTGAATGGGATATATTCAAGGCAGCTTCAAATAGAAAAAAACACAATGTGTCTTTTGAGAACGCCGCAACCATTTTTCAGGATCCCCTTGCACTTACACTATTTGATTCAGAGCATAGTGATATAGAGGACCGTTGGATCACGATGGGTGTTGCTGGGAACAAAAGTATTCTTGTTGTTGTTCACACATTTAAAGATGTTGATCCTGATTTAACTATTATTCGAATCATATCTGCACGAAAAGCTACAAAAAATGAAATAAGACAATATCAAGGTTGAGTAATATGAAAAAAGAATATGATTTTTCAAGTGGGGAGCGCGGCAAGTTTTACCGGGAAAATGTCTCTATAACATTACCGATCCTTATAGAACCGGAAAATTTAAATTTCATTGAACGTCTTGCAGAAAAGAATGATACTGACATTAGCACCGTGATTAATGATATCATAAAAAATAGTGTCCGTGGGGAAAAAGTCTTGTAGAATTATTCGTTACATTTTTTCTTCTTTGCCGATTTGATAGCGCATCTCTCCTTTTAATGATTTGTTTGATTTCACTCTAAAAATATATAAACACCTGCTTCACCACCTGTCTGAATTACCGTGCGTGACATTTGCGACTTTTGTCGAGTCCACGCCGGACATGGGACTTGTGTTGCGGCATGATGTGGACAAGCGGCCGGATTTCTCGTTGGCCTTTGCACGCATGCAGCAAGAACTGGGTGTGCGAGGGACGTACTATTTTCGCATTGTGAAAGAGAGTTTTGAGCCAAAGATCATAGAGCAGATTGCCGAGTTGGGGCATGAAATCGGTTATCACTACGAAGACCTGGCGCTGATAGAGCGCGCGATAAAAGGGGAGAAGGGAAAAGGGAGAAGGGAAAATGGAGGGGCAGACGGCAGCCGGGAGTCGGCAGACTGGAAAGAAAAACAATATAAGAAAGAGTTGCTTGAGCGGGGAATAAAGAGTTTTGAAAAGAATTTGGCGACACTGCGCCAGTATGCGGATATTAAAACCATTTGTATGCACGGCAGTCCGATGAGCCGGTGGGATAGCCGGTTGTTGTGGGAACGTTATGATTATCGGGATTTTGGTCTCGTTGGCGAACCTTATTTTGATGTTGATTTTGACAGGACGGCGTATTATACAGATACGGGCCGGCGATGGGATGGGGAGAAGGTGAGCGTGAGGGATAAGCC
>CAYSNA010000241.1:0-6385 GCA_964432185.1 uncultured Cytophagia bacterium | reverse complement strand
ATACAGATACGGGCCGGCGATGGGATGGGGAGAAGGTGAGCGTGAGGGATAAGCCGATGGAGAGCGGAAAAAGGAAAAGGGAAAAGGGAAAAGGGGAGAAAAGCGAAACCATCCTTTCTCCTTTTTCCATTCTCCCTTCTCCCGGTTCCGGATTCCCGTCCTTTCATTCAACCTTTGATATGATTCAGGCGCTGGAGCGCGGCGAGTTCCCCGAACGCGCCATGCTGACCTTTCATCCGCAGCGCTGGACGGATCATCCTGTGTTGTGGGTGCGCGAGCTGGTGGAGCAGAATGTGAAGAACGGGGTGAAGATGGTGATTGTGAGGGGCAGGGAGAGGGGAGTTAAAAGAAGAAAGTAGAAAGAGGTGAGGTGTTCTGTCGGGAGTGGCGTGCTCAAGAGCCGAAAATTGTTCGAAGAAACTCCTCCTTGTTCAACGTTTTTTGCCAGTCTTGATGTCGCGAAAAAGGTGATTGTGAGGAGGAGGGTGAAGGGAAACGGGAGAGCGGTGACGGGAGACCAAAAACCGGAGAAAGGAGACCGAATGTGAGATTTTGGTTTGGATGTGTTGAGATTATTTCCGATTTGCACTTTCGTGAAATTCTATTTAGATTTATGTGTTTTAAAAGAGGGACAAGATGCAATTTGAGTGGGATGAGAGAAAAGCCGCGCAGAATGAGCAAAAGCATGGCGTTTCATTTCTTGAAGCGGCAACGGTTTTCGGCGATCCTTTGGCCATCACGTATCAAGATCCTGATCATTCTATCGGCGAGGCCCGTTATCTTACGTTCGGTCTATCACGTTTTGGGTATCTGATTGTGGTGTCGCACACGGATAGACCAAGTGTAGTACGAATTATAAGCGCGCGTAAAATGACAAAAAATGAAAGGAACATATATGAACGCGGATAAAGTGCAGGACATGCGTTCTGAATATACGAAAAAGGATTTAGGGGAGGGAATTCGTGGCAAATATTATGAGGATTTTTCGGCGGGTTCAAATTTAGTATTATTGAGCCCTGATGTCGCAAATGTATTTAAAGACGAAAAGTCGGTGAACGACGCTTTGCGAGCGTTGGTAAAGATAGCCCGAGAATCGGTGCGGGCGGACACAGGGAGCGAGGAGTAAGGAAAAGGGATTAGGAGACACGGAGACGGGAGTCCGGAGTCGGGAAAAGCGGTATGTGGCACGGATAAAAGGATTTTATGGCGTGGAGAACAGGGGAAATCGCAGTTTCTTTCGTCCCAATGCATCAAAAATTTATTAAACGTCAAGGGCGCGACGAAGCATCGAGCACTGGTAAAATTTATTCATCCATTTGTACAACCAGGAGTAGCATCTCATCTTGTAGATCACGTGGATTTATGTCCTGATGAACGATTCGATATAAAAATGACACTCGATGCCGAACTGGACATCACCCTTTCACTGCTGCGTCATGTGCTGCACGAGTCGGAATCCGTTGATACGGGTGATGATCTAATCGATTGGGAGCGGCTTCTTCGCATCGCCAACACGCATCGGGTGACGCCGCTGATCTATCGTGCTCTGAAGCATCGAACAGACGTCGCGCCCGAGGTCATCAGCCGAATGCGGCAGATGGTCCTGAACCAGTCAGCCTGCAATATCCGCGCGGCGGCTCAGCTTGTTGAGCTGCTGGGTGTCTTTCAAAACCAACACATCCCCGTTATCCCGTTCAAGGGTCACATTCTCGGCGCTGATCTGTACGGTGACGTGGCGCTTCGTCCCAGCGTTGATTTTGATCTGTATGTTGCGAACCGCCAGGTAGCTGCGGCGTGTGAATTGTTTAAGAAGCTGGGCTATTCCAGTCCCTTGCTGGAGCGGAATGGATTATCTGTGTTCTCCCGTTTTTTCACCATCGAGTTTTCGCATCCACAGCAGAATATACATATTGATCTGCACCTTGATCTGACCGATGGATATGTGCAGAATCTTTTTAATGAGAAAGAGTTGGTTCAGGGAACGCGCCCTCTCGAGTTTGAAGACCACACTATTGATGTTTTTGCAGTGGACACCACCCTGGCATTGATCGCTTTACACGGCGCCAAGGGCTCGTGGGCTTTTTTAAGCGCTCTGGTGGACCTGGCGTTTTTCTTTCGCCGTTACCCCGAGTGTCCGTATGGCGATGTGATCACGATGTTACGCCGGCGAGGTCTGCTGCGCATGTTGTCCGTTGGCGCGTCTTTGGTGGAGCGCCTGTTCAGCGTGGAGCTGCCGCGCGAGATCGCGACCACTATTGATCAGCGTTCGGTGGAGCTCTCGCGTGTCATTGCACAACGGCTTTACGAGAATCCATTCCAGCCCGTTCAGACCGGCTGGGGCAAAGTGCTTTTGAATGTGCAGATGCGGGAAAAATGGCAGGAAAAGCTGCGATATATCCGGTTCATGTCACGGTCAAAAAAAGTGGATATTTACGGTGCCAATACCGAGTCTTCGACGCTACGGCATATTAAGCGTATTTTAGGATTCAACAGGTAAACCGGGAGATGGCAGACCGGAGTCCGGAGACCGGAGACCGAAGACTGGAAAAAGGAACAAGGAACAAGGAGAACGGGGAAAGGGGTCGGGAAGCGGAATCCGGATTGATTTTAAAGGTACATGTGCGATTTTTAAAATGTGCATTGTAATCAGCGAACGGGAAAGGCTGAAAGCTGATGGCTGAGAGCCGACAGCGCAGTCGTCGCCGAATTCTCATCGATGTCTGCCACCCGGCGGAGGTGCATCATTTCAAACATCTCTATTGGGAGTTGTCGAAAAGCGGCTGGACCTTTTTATTCGTCGCCAAAGACAAGGATGTGACGGCGGCGCTCCTGGCCGCTTACGATCTGCCGCATCTGCTGTTCTCATCAAGCCGCCGCGGACTTTTTCGCAAGATTCTCTCCATTCCGCACGATCTGTTTCACTTTTATCGCATTGTCCGACGGTTTCGTCCGACATTTCTGTTCAGTAATTTATCGCTGCACGCCAGTTGGGTCGCGGCGATTTATCCGGTTGTGCATATCGCGTTCATCGATACGGAACACCGTCGGTTGCTGGATTATGTGACGCTGCCGTTTGCGCAGGTGAAACTCACGCCACGCGCGTACGGCCGTCATCTGGGGCGTTTGCATTATCGTTATGCCGGTAATCACGAGATGGCGTACTGCCATCCGCAACGTTTTGCAGCTCAAGCTGATATACGGAGTTTGCTGGGACTCGAGGCCGATGACTCTTTTGTTCTATTGCGCTTTGTCGCCTGGTCCGCTTTTCATGATGTCGGTTTGTTGGGGATTTCTTTAGCACTCAAACAACAGCTCATTGACGAGATCGAAAAAGATCGTCGCGTGTTCATCTCTTCGGAAGCACCACTTCCCCCGGAATTACAACACTATCAACTCAATGTTCCGCCGGATCGAATTCATGATGTATTATATTATGCGGATGCTTATATTGGCGAAGGCGGTACCATGGCGTCGGAGGCGGCTTGTCTCGGCACGCCGGCGGTTTACATCAACGCCTTGCCTCTGGGGTATTGTCAGGAGGAAGCACAAGCCGGATTGTTACGTCATTACGACAACATCTCCTCGCATGATATCGCGGACATCGCCGCCGTTTCCAGGACGCAGCAGTTTCGACAGCGGCATGAAAAATTTATCCGTTCCTGTGACGATGTGACGGCTGTTCTGGCACAGTTTGTGAAAAGCTACCCGGCCAGTCTCAAATGTCGTGGAAACCGACTGTTCTAACGACTATATCGTAATTTCAATTACAGCCACGGTGTTAAAAGAGTACAAGTTTTTTTCGTTCCCCCGCTCTGCGGGGGAATGCCTTATGGACGCTCAGCGTCCTGTTCCAGTTCGGGTTTGAGACGCAGAGCGTCAAAGCTGCATTCCGCCGCCGGAGCGGCGGAACGAGAATTACAGGCACTGTATTTAAAAAGAGTATTTTCGTTCCCCCGCTCTGCGGGAGAATGCCTAATGAACGCTCAGCCTCCATTAGATCCTGGAGTGTTGGAGACCGAGTGTCTTTTCAAACATTCCGCCGCCGGAGCGGCGGCACGAGAATTACAGGATGTGGATTATATGGTCGGGACTTTTGGGGTAACGAGTAGAGAGGCTTAACGAAAGGAGAATTACCTTAATTTATTCGGGAGGTGGGTTATGGATGATGTGCACGTTTTGCCATTTACATCGGATTCGTCACTTTTTCAAGAAATCAAACAAATGTTGACCAGCATACGAAAAAAGTATCTCATTCTTATTGACTGGCTGTTGCTGAACGGATCCTTCTGGTTCATGCACGTGCTCGCCGGCGGGCAGCATGAACTGGCGCCGTATCTCAAGCTGTGTCTGTTCATCAATGTGATCTGGCTGTTTCAGCTATTGCAGTATCGTCGCTTCCGACACCTGCGCATCGAGCCGCTGTTTATCACCTTTAAGAAAGCGCTGTTTAATGCGGTGTATTTGTTGTTCGCGGCGGCGGTGCTATCGGTTTTTCTGCGGTTGACGGCATTCAGCCGTTATCACGTCTTTGGCACCTTCATCCTCTACTTTTTGCTGGAAAGTGGCGTGCTGGTGCTGGTCAAGGGCGTGAGTCTAACGTCAATCAAAAAACTGTTTTCTCTGGCTGAACGTAAAGCGGAGGGACGCGAGACGAATCTGGTTTTTCTTGTCGATTTCTCTCTTTTGGTGCTCGCCTTTTTTAGCGTGCATGCGATGAAATACAACACGCTGCACCCGGATACGCGCGCTATCGAGGCGCTGCTCATCGTCACGGCCGCCTGGCTGATCACCGCCAAATGGACGGGCAAATTTTACCACGCCACAGAGACCAACGTGCATTATGCGCAGGCGCCCTACATCAAGGCGTTTTATATTTCCATCGCCATTTTGTCGGTGATTGTTTTTGCGTTCGAGCTGTTCCAGCATTCGCGCACACTGGTCTTTGGATCGTTTATGGTGTTGCTGACTCTGGAAATCCCGCTGGTGGCCTTTCGCACCAAATGGCGTCGCCGTTTCGTCAATGATGATATCGAAACCGTGGATCAGGTCAGGCGTTTTATCAAGCAGCATGAACTGCCGCTTGATCCGGGACTGGAGACGATCGACTCGCCGGCAACGGAGGTGGTGCGCGATAATTATCTCGCCAGTTTTCCGACGCTGTTTGATTATCTGCAAGACTTTATCTCGTTTGACACAATGGACAAGTCGCGTGTGCTTGTGCTCGATACGCACAATGTGTACAATGTACATATCCTGGAACAGCAGCAACTCAGTTTATTCATCAACCTGCATGTGATCAATAATATTCGCTGGTTCAACAAATATTTTCTCGAGGTGCACAGCAAGCTGCGTAATGGCGGTTATTTTGTCGTGCGCACGCCGCGGCTGGAAAACTATCGCGAGAGTCTGGAGCGCCAGTTTCCCAAGGCCATTGCAACGTTTTTTTATATTTTTCATTTTATCTGGCATCGCGCCATCCCGAAAATATCGGGCGTCAATAAATTATACTTTACCTTGTCGCGCGGCAGGAATCGCGTCATCACCCGTGCCGAACTCATTGGCCGTCTGCATTTTTGCGGTTTCCGGTTTATCGATTATCAACTCGTCGGCGACAGCCACTGGTTCATCGCCCGTAAAATGAAGATACCGGCCGTGGATCGGAATCCGTCGTATGGGCCGCTCATTCGGCTGCGGCGGATTGGCTACGGTGGTCAGGTTATCCATTTGTTGAAATTCCGCACCATGCATCCGTACGCCGAGTATTTGCAGGATTATGTTTACGAAGTCAACAAGCTCGATGACAGCGGCAAATTCAAAGACGACTTTCGTTTGACCCAATGGGGCAAAGTCATGCGTAAATACTGGCTGGACGAGTTGCCGCAGTTGATCAATTTTATCCGCGGCGATATTCGTCTGCTCGGCGTTCGCGCCATCAGTCAGCACTACTTTAATTTGTATCCGCGGGATGTGCAGGAATTGCGCACGCAGTTCAAGCCGGGGCTGGTGCCGCCGTATTATGCTGATCTGCCGGAGAATTTTGACGAGATCGTCGAGTCCGAGCGCCGTTATCTGCTGGCAAAAAAACAGGCGCCCGTTCGGACGGATATCATTTATTTTTATCGCGCGGTAAAGAATATTGTGATCAAACGAGCGCACAGCGCTTGAAGACACACGGGCGTTCCGACTTTAGTTGTCGGAGCGCCTCAGGTTTTATGGGGATTTTTTAGAAACCGCTCCTTTCACTCAGTTCGCTGCACTGCATCAAATTTTCCCTGAAATATTTTAGACATTTTTTACCCTCGCGTCTGCACATCCTATGCTATGGCGTATAATATAGTTAACAATGTAATAGCAAAACGTAAAGTACGCTAAGGCGTCGTGTGTT
>CAYSNA010000240.1:0-8248 GCA_964432185.1 uncultured Cytophagia bacterium | reverse complement strand
ATTCATCGTGATCGCGTGCATCTTGATGGTGATGCCGCGCTCGCGCTCCAGGTCCATGCTGTCGAGGACCTGATCTTTCATCTCAATTTTGCTGAGAGTTCCGGTCTGTTCAAGCAGTCGATCCGCCAGCGTCGATTTGCCGTGATCGATATGAGCGATAATGCAAAAATTTCGAATTAATTCCTGTCGCATGATTTTTATTATCTTTATATTAAGAGAGACTCGGTCGTGAACCGAGCGTGTTCCAAATGTCAAAATTTTAGAGCGCTTAAAATACTAATAAATTGGCAAGAAATCAACTTGTTTGCGTGTTTTACAGAGTACGTTCATTGGACATTCCAGCGCAACCGTTGTTTGTTTTTTGCTGGAAACGGAACTTTTTTCCAATGATCGTATTTAACAAGGGAATATTCACATTTATTCTTAATATGAAAGGAAGAAGCCATGAAAATTCACGTCATCTTCCTCACAATTTTAGGGCTGTTCATGTCCAGTGCCTGTACGCGCGATCTGTCAACCGAACCGGGAAAAGTCTCCGTGCGCGCTCTCACTCAAACTGAAGCAAAAATATCCAAAGCCAGCGAACGCTTTGGATTGCAGCTATTTCAAAAAATTGCCGAGGATGAAAAAAACAGCAATATTTTCATTTCTCCCCTCAGTGTGTCCATGGCCCTCGGCATGACGCTGAACGGCGCCAACGGCGAAACCGAAACCGGTATGCAAAATACGCTCGGCTTTGACGGCATGAGCGCCGAGGACATCAACACAGCTTATCAATCATTAATTCAGCTTTTGACCAGCATCGATCCAAAAGTCACCTTTGAAATCGCCAACTCGATCTGGTCACGCTCCGGCTTTGCGGTAGAAGCGGATTTTATCAATACCAACAAAACCTATTTTGATGCCAAGGTCATGGAACTTGACTTTAGCGCACCATCCGCACCCAAAACGATAAATACCTGGGTTGATGATAAAACGCACGGCAAGATCGATAAAATTGTCGACACCATCCCGCCGGATGCCATGATGTATCTGATCAACGCGATCTATTTCAAAGGCACCTGGACCTATGAATTTGACAAATCGGAAACTAGGGACGAGACATTTTTTGTGAGCGACGAAAAACGGATCGAAACGCCGTTTATGCGCCAGGAGAATGAAAAGTTCGCATTCCAACAGAACGAGCTTTTTCAGGCCATCGATCTGCCATATGGCAACGAACAATTTCGCATGACGGTTATACTGCCCGCGTATAACAAAACGGTGGACGAGATCATTTCGCAACTGGACGGTCCCACCTGGTCAAAATGGATGAATGCATTTTCGACACAAAAAGGCACGCTGCATCTGCCCAAATTCAAGATGGAATATAAAAAATCGCTCAACAACGTATTATCGGCTATGGGAATGCAGTCTGCATTTAATCCGGGTGGAGCGGATTTCACCGGCATCAACAAAAATGGCAATCTTTTTATCAGTGAAGTGCTGCACAAAACGTTTGTGGATGTCTATGAGGAAGGCACCGAGGCGGCGGCGGTCACATCTGTGCAGATTTCCCTCACATCCGTCGGCGGACCGTCGGGATTTTTTATGCGCGTCGATCGTCCGTTCCTGTTTGCCATTCGAGAAAAAAGCAGCGGCACTATTTTATTTATCGGCACAGTGAATAATCCGGCAGAAGAATAAAAAAGAAAAATGGCATGAGAGTTTTCGTAACGGGAGCCACCGGCTATATCGGTGGCTTTATTTTAAAAGAGCTGCAACGACAGGGTTACAAAGCGCGCTGTTTGGTGCGCAATTACGAGCAGGCGGAGCGCATTAATGCGAACGGCACGGAAGCCGTCATTGGCGATGTGACGGATCCCAAATCTCTCCAGGGTGTGTTGACCAACATTGATGCGGTGATTCATCTGGTCGCCATCATCAAAGAGATAAAAAAGCAGAACATCACTTTTGAGCGGCTCAATGTTGAGGGAACACA
This sequence comes from uncultured Cytophagia bacterium, assembly GCA_964432185.1. Taxonomy (GTDB): domain Bacteria; phylum Zhuqueibacterota; class Zhuqueibacteria; order Residuimicrobiales; family Krinioviventaceae; genus Kriniovivens. The sequence goes on along the minus strand of CAYSNA010000240.1, from coordinate 6,267 downwards.
AAATATGGTGGACGAGGCGCTCAGGCAGGGCGTCGATCGGTTCATCCACATGAGCGCACTTGGCGCCGACGTGAACGGCAAAACAGCGTATTTTCGCACAAAAGGCAAAGCCGAGACACTGGTTCGACAAAGCGGTCTGAATTATACCATCTTTCGCCCGTCTTTTATTTTTGGGCCACATGATGCCGTTTACACCATGCTCGCGGACGTTTTGAAAAAAGCGCCGCTCGGCTTGATGCCGGTGTTTGGTTTTAGAAAATATCGACATCAACCCGTGTCGGTTTTTGATGTAGCCCGCGGCTTTGTACATGCCCTTGAAAACGAAAAGACGTTGCGCAAGACCTACGATGTCGGCGGTCCGCATCCCATCACCTACAGAGAGCAGCTCAAATCAGTAGCGGAAACCATTGGCAAAAAAGTTCTGCTGCTGCCGCAGCCGATGCTGCTGAGCCGTTTGGCCGTCGCGCTGTTAAATATTCGGCCGAATGCGCCCATCGACCAGGATCGCTTGACCATGTTGACAAAGGACAACATTTGTGATCCGCGTCCTTTCTCCGAAGATTTGCGCATCGATTTGACGCCTTTCCGGCAGGGCATTGCTTATCTGGCCGAAGAGTCATCGTAACTGCCCGACAACGACTTTCAATTCACCAATGCGCCTTCTCCCTCCAACAGGAGTCATGGAATTTTCCCGCTGCTGCTCCTGTTATTTTTCTCGAATTTCATTTTAATTATTGAATAACGCAGTGAGAATAAAGGAGATTTTTATGAGCGCACAGATTGAATTGAACGTTGGCGACAAAGCGCCGGATTTTTCCCTGCCGGCCAGCACCGGTGAAACAATCTCTTTGAAGGATTATCTTGGAAAAAAGCGGGTGGTTTTATATTTTTATCCCAAAGATAATACACCCGGTTGCACAAAAGAGGCGTGTTCATTTCGCGACAATTTGCCGTCGATTCAGGATAAAGATACCGTTGTTTTTGGTGTGAGTCCGGACAGCCTGAAATCGCACGATAAATTTATCGAAAAGTTTGAATTAAATTTTCCCTTGCTGGCAGATGAAGATCATGCGATAGCCGAAGCGTACGGCGCCTGGGGTGAAAAAAGCATGTACGGCAAAAAGTACATGGGCATTATCCGCAAGACATTTGTCATCGGCAAAGATGGAAAGCTCGAACACGTTTTCCACAAAGTCAATGCAGCCGAGCACGGTACGGAAATTTTGAACCTGTTATAACGGAATGGGACATGGAACTCAAATACGGCGATTCCTTTTTATCCATTGAGCTTCCTGATTTTATTGAATGGCGCGTTCTGCAACAGGAGGCGCCGTTTTTTTTACCGCACGAAAAATCAGCAAGACAAAAACCGGATCAACATCAGATCATCAATAAAGGCATACACGAGCTTGTCGAACAGCTCCGACCCGTTCTGGCGCCAACGAGTTCTGTTTTGCTAGTTGTCCCCGATCACACGCGAAAATGCCATTTGCCGTTCATCCTGCCGGCATTAACCGCTCACCTTGAAAAAGAATTTCGCGCGTCAATCAAAATTCTCATCGCCAACGGCAGCCATGTTTTACAACCGGAAGAGACGATCAGCCACCTGGTATCGCCGGAGATTTATGAGCGTTATCCGACGATTCAGCATGACGCGATTGACGACAACGCGATGGTTTTTCTTGGTCGAACGACAAACGGCACCGATATTCGTTTGAACAAACTGGTGACCGAGGCGGATGCGGTCATCACCGTCGGCGGCATGTTGTACCACTATTTTGCCGGTTTTGGCGGCGGACCGAAAATGCTCTTTCCGGGTATCGCGGCGTACGAATCCATCCGGCAAAATCACAGCCGCACCATAAGTTCGACCGGCCAGTTTCATCCGCAGGCCCGTAACGGCAATATTGAAAATAATCCGGTTTATGGGGATTTGCGTCAGGTGTTGGATTTTCTACCACACGTTTTGTCATTGCAGGTTGTTTTGTCACCGCTTGGGGAGATTGTCTATTGCGAGGCCGGTCCCGTATTGGAAACGCAAAAAAAACTCATCCCCAAAGTTGAGCAGCTATACAGCGTCAAGCTGCAGGACAAAGCGGATGTTGTCATCGCCAGCGCCGGCGGCTTCCCCTCCGATGTCAATTTGATTCAATCGCACAAATCCATTCACCATGCTTTTCAGGCGGTAAAAGAAAACGGCAGACTGATTATACTGGCGGAATGTCGCGAGGGCATCGGCTCCAAAACCTTTTTGCCGTATTTTGATTGTGGATCATCGGAAGAAATCGGGCGGGCGTTGTTGGGCGATTTCAAAATTAATGGTCAGACCGCTTTGGCCCTAAAGGAGAAAACGGAAAAGAGTCGGTTGTATTTGATTTCAGCATTGCAGCCGGAGCTTGTCAGCCGGATTGGCATGATACCGTGCCGACACATCAGCGAGGTGCCGCTGCATTCGGCTCAGATAAAAAAAGGGATCATCATGCCGCAAGCCAACATAACGGTCCCGCTATAAAAAATCGTTCTAGGCAGCGCGGTGCAGCCGATCGTGAATTTTGATCGCCCAGGCTTCAATGAAATCCCAATCGCGCGTGTCGACAGACCCTTCGGATTCAATACCGGTTTTAGCCAGCACCCGGCGCATCAACGTTTGCATAACATCATTGAGCTGGTCAAAGTCGATTTTGCCGCCAAAGGCTTCTTTGCCGATCAATTTCAGGTCAGGGTATTTTTCCGTGATTTGCGACAGGTACTCGCGCTTGACTTTGTCACGTCCTTCCGAACAGTTGGCAGCCAGACAGACGGCGAACAGCGCGACCGGCTTTTTTGTCAGCTCTTCGTTATGGCGCGCAAAAAAATCGCGCACATTCGCCAGCGGTCGATCCGCTCGCACCGAACTGCCAACAATGACGGCTTCAAAATCATCCAGACCGTTGATGTCATCAACGCTGCTCACCGTCACATTTACTCCCCCTTTTTCGTGCAAAATTTCAGCAATTTTTTCAGCTACTTCTTTGGTCGATCCGTAGCCGCTACTGTAGGCGACAAGTACATTCATATTGAGAAAACCATATTTAGTCCACCACACGACAAATTATTCCAAAGGTAAGAAAAATCATCAATAAATAAAACGCGAAAACGTTTATCCTCGATTATGCATTTAACTGTGACAAAAACCGACATCCGCACAACAGTTGTATACGCTTTTATAACAAAATCTTTATCGACATGTTTTCAAATATTTTCACAGCACAAACAACCTTTAAGGTGTTTTATTGTGGTTGGTGATTTTTTTCGAATCAGGCGTCATCGGACGGCGCGCCAAACTTGAAGGCGAGTTGTTTTGCCCAGGCTCGAATATCATCCCAATTTCTCGCGTCGAAACTGCCGTTTCCATCAACGCCTTTTTCTTTCATGACGTTGCGAACGAGACTTTTCATAACGGGATTGAGCTTGTCAAAATCAACCTTTCCACCGAATGCGGCAATACTTACCGGGGACAACCAGGGGTAGCGATCATGCAATTGCGTCACATATTCATTCTTGGCCACATCGACACCGTGCGGTGTGCTGGCCGTGATGCTCACGACAAAAAGCGCCAGTTTCTTTTGTGTCAACGCGTATCGGTGCGTTGAAAAAAAATCTCGCGCATTGGCCAAGGGCCGATCCGCTCTGACAGAAGAGCCGAGAACAATAGCATCAAATTGTTCAATATCTTCGCAATCATGTATGCTTTTTGCAGTAACGTTAAAATTCTTGTGGTTTTGTAGCACGTTGCCAATTTCTTCGGCGACTTCCTTTGTAGCACCATATCCGCTACTATAGGTGATGAGCACGTTCGTTTTTGGGGGTTCCATCTCGCTCCACAGTTTTGTAATCCCGTCTCCCTCAATGTGTGAAATTATGTAGTAACAACACTGTGCTTTGAGATAAAAATTCCGGCAAATTCAATTAAATTCGTGCGCGGTGGTTTCGTGTGTCTTTTAGCGCAAGGTTTCGATGATAGTGCTCCTCATCCAGTAGATATCATCGTTGCCATTGCCACAGCTCGAGAGCTGGTCCTTCAAGTCGTTCAGATCCCGAATATCAGACGCTGTGGGGAGAGTACTCTTTCGACTGCTAAAAAGTAAAAATTGACCATCCGGGGTTATCGCCGGGCAATAATCGAGTCGTGGCGAATTCACGAACTCGCCCATATTTATGGCCGGGCGCCAGGTGTTCTGTTCGTTAAAGCTGATGTAGAGATCGCCGCCGCCGGAACCATCGGTGCGGCCGAACGAGGAAAAGATTAAAAAACTCTCATCCGGCGCGACAAGCGCATTAAACTCGCCGCGCGGCGAATTGATGGCGTCGCCGAGATTTTCCGGCGTTTGGAAAGCGCCATGACGATATTCGGATCGATAAATATCTTCGCCGCCAAAACCATCGTCGCGGTGCGTGGTAAAATAGAGCGTCCCATTGCGGCTGGCGGTGGGATAGAATTCATCCGCCGGTGAGTTGATGATCGAATCCAGTCGTGTCGGTTCGCCCCATTGGTTATCGCGCCGATCGACATACCAAATATCATAATCGTTGCTGTCGTCGCCATTAACGGGTCGATTGGACGCGAAATACAGCCGGGAGCCGTCGGGCGTGATGAACGGCTCGATATCGCTGTGGCCACTCGAAAACGGCACGCGTTCAGGCGTAGTCCACCTCCCTTTCACCTCTTTTGAAAAGAGAATCAGACCGTACGAACCGGTCCACAAGGAAAAATAAAACTCGGTGCCATCCGGTGACAATGCCGCATCGCGGTTGTTAAACTGATCGGAAATAAAATTGGGCGCAAAAACACGTGGCTGGTTATCCGGCGGCGTCTGGCCAAAATAAGGGCCGCGCGGCCGAGCATCCTGTTCGGTCAGAAAAAATCGAATCACCACAATTAGAACAACAGCAATTACAGTGATGAGTAAACGGTATTGTCTCGGCATGACTCCTCCAGATCAGTTGTGCGGAATCCACAGCGTTTCCATGGTATGTATCCAGCGAACTAGTCCTTGATTTTTATTGAAATTGCTTTGAGTTCATTTTGACCACGAATTTCACCAATTATGCACGAATTTACACGAATTAGATTTTTTTTAATTCGTGCACATTCGTCAATATTCGTGTAATTCGTGGTAAAGTTTTGCTGAAAAAGAACATTTACAAAAGCCAATATGTACTTCACCGGATAGATACCATCCATGACACACCAGCAGGCTGTGCGGATTACCGCGCGTTACGCCATTTCGGCATCAGTTTTTTCGAATGTCGAACAGATGCTCGCCGGCCCCAATGGCCTCAAACACTACAGAGTGATCGACCAATTTGCCCGACCGTTGTTCACCGTCGACGTAAATGGTTGAATTTTCAAAATACGGCACAACCACGGTGGCGAACGAATTTCCCGGGATCGTGATGTTCAGTTTATAAAATGATGCGTTCTGCTCGATGGAAACGAGAACGGGCCCGCGGATCGTCGGCACTTTGGCCTTGATAAATTCAAGATCAGCAATTTGTGGTTTGATGCGAATCTCTTCGAATCCCGGTTTGAGCGGCTGCACGCCAACGAGATGGCGAGGAATAATGTTCGCCGGCGCCGCACCCCAGGCGTGGTTCCAGTCGAGATTCTTTTTGTATTTGATATCCCAGGCCTCCAATGTAATTGTGGTGCCGACATTATAGATCATGTGCGGCCAACTGCGGTCGTGGCGTGCGGTCATCAACTCGAGGGCATAGCTGTCTTCGCCCGCATCGTACAAGGCATCAAGGAGGTACTGCGCGCCGTACACGCTGCAGGCCATGCCGCGCGATTTGATAAAATCAACGACCGGTTTCTGCCGGTCCGGCGGCACCACTCCAAAGGCCAGCGGGAACATGTTGGCATGCAGGGCCGAGTGGGTTGAATCCTCGCAATCCTTGTAAAGGCCGGTATTTGGATCCACGAGTTTTTCGTTAATGGCCGTTCGGACCTGCTCAGCTCGACGCGCGAAAAACTCGGCATCATCATCTTTTTGCAGCGCCACAGCAATACGCTGCATTAACGTGAGCGATTCATAATGAAAGGCATTGACGACGGTGTTGATCGTTCCCATCTTGTAGTTGTCGCGTTCTCCTATACCACCAAACATAAACGATCCCGGCGGCCAATCGACAATATCGCGCAAATTATCATTTAAATGAATGGCGTCGAGCACCTCTTGTTTCACCAAGCCGGTTTTAGTGCTGATGAGCCCATCCTCGCGCGCC
>CAYSNA010000239.1:0-8266 GCA_964432185.1 uncultured Cytophagia bacterium | reverse complement strand
ATTAGGATTTATCCTCCGTTTGCAAAATAAAATATTGCATTGTTCTTGTCATTTTGAATGTTTGTTACAAGCTCATTGGTTGATGAAAATTTCCGGTCATCCCGCAGGAATTTTTCAAAATAGACGGTGATGTTTTGGCCGTAAATATTCGCATCAAAATCCATCACGTGCACTTCGACAACTTTGTGCGTGCCGTCGAATGTCGGCCGCACGCCGATGTAAGTGACCGAGTTGTGGATTTTTCTGTCGATCCGAACTCTGGTCGCATAAATGCCGACCTTGGGGATGAGTTTAAACGGCGAATCCGGACGCAGGTTTGCGGTGGGAAATCCCAGGTCACGCCCCTGTTGTTGGCCGTGAATCACCGTGCCGGACAAGCTATAAGATCGACCAAGCATCCTGGCGGCCTCGTCTGCTTTGCCATGCTGCAGCGCGTGGCGGATGCGAGTACTGCTTATCCGCTCATTTTCGTTCGAAATCTGTTCAACCGTGTGAACCTGAAATCCGAGCTCTTCTCCGAGCTGTTGGAGCAGCTCATCGTTTCCTTGTCTGTTTCTGCCAAAGGCGTGGTCGTGTCCGATGATGATCGACTTCATGTTGAGTTTTTTCACCAACGTATCGCGCACAAAATCTTCGGCAGGGGTGGCGGCGAAGGTCTTGTCAAACAAAGAAACGTACAGGGAATCAAGCCCGGTTTTTTCTAAAACCTCGATCTTTTCGTCGATCGTGGTTAAGAGTCCTATATCCGGCGCCCCTTCTCTGACGATAACCGTCTTGGGGTGCGGTTCAAATGTAAAAAGCAGTGATTGAACGCCGAGCAACGCGGCTTGTTCCTTCACCTTGTTTATGATAATTTGATGGCCCTGGTGAATGCCGTCAAATGTGCCGACGGTTATGGCTGTCCCGTCAAACGGGATATCGTCGGTCGTACTTTTAAATATTTTCAACAGATCGTCTCTGCTACAGTCTGTGGTTTAGCTGAGTCAATGACTCGGCATCTTTTAACATATAATCGCCGATTCGAGTTCGAGTCAGCGTCCTCAGAAATCCTACGGTTCCGAGCGCTTCGGCCATATCGCGCGCCAGCGAGCGAATATAAGTGCCTTTGGAGCAGCACACGGAAAATGTCATCTGTGATTCGCTGATGTGGGTCACATCGAGCGAATGGATCAGCACGATTCGTTTTTCGAGGTCTACCTCTTTGCCTTCACGAGCCAGCTCATAGGCGCGTTTGCCGTTCACATGCAGCGCCGAAAACATCGGCGGCTTTTGTTCGATCTCGCCAAGAAATTGCGGAAAAATCTCCTGCATCCGTTCGGCGATGTTGTCCGGCACCTCAGCTTGTTGAACAATGGTGCCGCTGATATCCAGCGTGTCCGTTACGCAGCCCAATTGCAGCGTAGCCGTATATTCTTTTTCCAGCGGCAAAAGCGCTGGAATTTGTTTTGTCGCTCTGCCCACGGCAACGAGCAGCACACCATCGGCAAACGGATCGAGCGTGCCGGCGTGGCCGACTTTGCCATCGACTCTGTTTTTGATGAATCGAATGACGTCGTTCGAGCTCCATCCAATCGGTTTGTCAATATTGAGGATGGAACCTGTTTGTTGCGCGGAGCTCATGAATTTGTCAAAGAACTAGTTTTCGTTCTTGATTTTGTTCAACAAGTTTTCAATATGATTGGCATATTCGGTCGTGTCATCGTAGACGAAACGAATTTCCGGCACAAAGCGGATTTTCAGCCGCCGTCCCAATTCGGTGCGAATATGCCCGGTGGCGCGTTTTAACGCCGCGGTGGATTCTTGCTTTTTATCATCACTGCCAAGAACACTGTAATATATTTTGGCGTATTTGAGATCGTCCGTCACACTGACTTTGGTGACGGTGACAAATCCAACCGCCGGATCTTTGAGTTCATTCAGAAGTATCTTGCTCACTTCTTCATGAATAAAGGCGGAAATTCTATCTGATCTTTTATAGTGCATTTTAAATAATCTCTATTTGATGATCAATCACCTGTGAATTGTCCTGATCATCAATAAAATCCAAAATCCGGTTCATCGCCTGAGTGACGTGTTTATTCTCGTTGGACACCATGGCGATTCCCAGGGTGGCGCGCTGCCACAAATCCTGGTGGTCAATCTCGGCGACCGAAATGTTAAATTTATTTTGCAGTCGTTGTTTGATGCTTTTGACCACCATGCGCTTTTCTTTCAGCGAGGTGCTGTCGGGAATCAACAATTCGACCTGCAGGCAACCAATGAACATCAGAGTTTGCGTTTTTCTTCAATAATTTCGTAAGCTTCGATAATGTCGTTCACTTTGAGATCGTTGTAGCGTTCAAGGCCGATACCGCATTCAAATCCGGAGGCCACTTCTTTCACGTCATCTTTAAAGCGTTTTAGGGATGACAACGAGCCTTCGTGAATGAGACGGTCATCGCGATAAACTTTAATCTTGTCGTTTCGACTAATTTTGCCCGACACAACATAACTTCCGGCAATGAGGCCGATTTTCGGCACTTTGAAGGTTTGTCGAACTTCAACAGTACCGACGTTCTTCTCAATCAGCGTCGGTTCGAGGAATCCCTCGAGCGCGGCGCGAACGTCATCAATAATATCATAAATAACATTATAGGATCGGATGTCGACGCTTTCGCGTTCAGCCAGTTGACGCGCTTTGACGGACGGCCGCACGTTAAAGCCAATAATGATGGCGCCGGACGCGGTCGCAAGCAGCACGTCGGATTCGGTGATGGCGCCAACGCCGCGGTGAATAACATTGACCGCCACCTCATCTGTACCCAGATTTTGCAGCGAATCGGTAATCGCCTCGAGCGATCCATCCACATCGGCCTTGAGCACCACGGAAAGCTGACGAATTTGACCTTGTTTGATCTGACGCGAGATTTCATCCAGCGTCCGCGGCCGTGAGCGCCAATGTTCGTGCTCGCGCTGCAACTGTTGGCGTTTCTGGCTAATTTCGCGCGTATCGCGTTCGCTGTTCAGCACAACAAAGGTATCGCCGGCTTGCGGTGAGCCGTCAAAGCCGAGGACCTGAACGGGAGACGACGGTCCGGCTTCTTTGACGCGTTTATTACGTTCATCAAGCAGGGAACGAACCTTGCCACTGTAGGCGCCGGCAATGAATGGATCGCCAACCTTGAGAGTGCCGGTTTGCACCAAAACCGTGGCCACAACGCCTTTGCCTTTATCAAGGCGCGATTCGATGACAACACCTTTGGCCTTGCGTTCCGGGTTGGCTTTTAGATCGAGCAGCTCGGCTTCGAGCAAAATAAGCTCTAAGAGATGATCGATATTTTGGCCGGTCTTGGCCGAAATTTCAGCGGATTGGTATTTTCCACCCCATTGTTCGATCAGTACGCCGTGCTCGGCAAGCTGTTTGCGAATCAGATCGGGATTGGCGCTCGGTTTATCAATTTTATTAATAGCAACGATGATCGGCACCTCGGCCGCTTTGGCGTGGCTAATGGCCTCTATCGTTTGCGGCATCACGCTGTCGTCAGCCGCGACGGTGAGCACGACGATATCCGTGGCCTGTGCGCCGCGGGCACGCATGGCTGTAAATGCCTCGTGACCGGGTGTGTCGAGAAAGGTAATTTCCTTGCCGTCGATTGACACCTCATAGGCACCGATGTGCTGGGTAATGCCACCGGCTTCACCGGCAATAATATTACTTTCGCGAATTTGATCAAGCAGCGATGTTTTACCATGGTCAACGTGACCCATAATGGTCACAACCGGTGGACGGGGAAGCAGATTGTCATCCTCTTCCTCCTCCAACTCTTCGAGAATATCCTCGCCAAATTCGGATAGGGACTGTACTTCACAATTATATTCTTCGGCAAGAAGCGTGATGGTCTCCATATCAAGGCGCTGATTGATAGTCACCATCATTCCCATTTCAATGCACAAGCGGATCAGTTCAGTGGATTCAACGCCAATCAGCTTTGCCAACTCGGCAAGCGACATAAATTCGCTCACTTTGACGACAAGCTTCTCGTCAATTTCCTCCACCTCGCCCATTTCGGTACGACGTCTTTTGCGTTTACCGCGCCCGGTATCCGCCATGGAATGCATCGTCGCTCTGATGGAATCTTGAATTTCCTGCTCATCGAACAGATTGCGGGCCTTCTTTTTCTTTTTCTTTTTATCTTTTTTGGCCTTGCTTGGAACCTGTTCGTTCTCTTCGGTTTGTGGCTGTGGCTTGCCTTTGGCGCGCCGACGGCTCTTGCCTTTTTTATCGCCTTCTTGCGACTTGCCCGGTTCAGCAGGTTTTTTCGCAGTGGTTTCAGCTCCGCCTTCCGCCTCTCCACTCTCGGCACGCGGTTTATCTTCAACAATCCGTTCATGCCGACCCTTGCCTTGATCGTCCGAAGCGATCTCGACAATTTTGAGTTTGCGCTTCTTCGGTCTCGGCTCGACTTTTTCTCTTTTCTCTTCGGCTGTCGGTTCGACCGCTATACTTTCCGGCTCTTTCTTTTCAACGCGAGGCGCGACGTCCTTTGCCATTTCCTCAACGGGATATGCGACCGTCGGTTTTTCTTCAGCAGAAGGTTTCGGTTTTGCCGGTTTCTCGGTTCTTTTGACAATTCTCGGTTTTTCTTCAGCCAGCTCCGAAGCGACACGGAGTTTTTCCTCCAGCTCACGGCGGACCTTTTCCGAGGCCTCTTTTTCTTTTGCCTGCCGATCTCTAATCTGTTGCCGGAATTCCTGATCGCTATCTTCCGGCTTGGACTTTGATTCGGTCTTTGAGCCAAAGTTCTCCGATATTTTTTCCAACATTTCATCCGTAATGGGGCTCATATGATTACGAATATCAAACTTGAGTCCCATGAGATACTCGATGAGCGCCTCATTCGAAATGTTAAATTCTCGTGCTACCTGAAATACTCTCTTTTTAACAGCCAAAGATAGTGACTCCTAAAATTAACGTGCTGTTATGCTTATTCTTCTTCGTCTTGGTCGTCGTCTTCATCAACCGGCATTGCCTCTTCAATTGTGGCAATGATTTTTTCCGCCGTTTTGGCGCCGATACCGGGAAGCTCGGTCAGCGCCTCAGCGCCGGCTTCGATGACATCCGCGGCCGTATCAAAACCGGCAATCTGCAACGTATTAACAATTTTCTCGCTCAGGCCGTCAACTTCGGAAAGCAACAATCCTTCATCCTCCTCATCCGCCGTGAGCATTTTGTACTCGTCTTCTTTGACGGTTTGAATTTCATAGCCCGTCAACTTGACCGCAAGGCGACGATTCTGTCCGCCTTTGCCAATCGCGAGTGAAATCTGATCGTCATCCAGCAGCGCGATAACCTTGCGCGCCTCTTCATCGATGGCAATACGCTTGGGTTTTGCCGGACTGAGAGCGCGTGTGATGAAAATTTCCGGCTCCGACGACCAGTTGATGATATCAATCTTTTCGTTATTCAATTCTTTGACAATCGCCTGAATACGCATACCCTTCATACCCACGCAGGCGCCAACAGCGTCAATACGTTTGTCGTTGGAGTAGACGGCGATCTTGGTGCGCTCACCGGGTTCGCGCGCAATGCCTTTTATTTCGATAATGCCGTCGTAAATTTCCGGCACTTCAAGTTCAAAAAGTCGGGTGAGGAACATGGGATCAGCGCGGGAAATAATTACTTCGGGGCCGCGAGCCGACCAGGTCACTTCTTTAATGACAGCGCGAAGCGTTTCGCCGCGGCGATAGCGTTCGTTCGGAATCTGCTCGTTTTTCTTCAGGACAACTTCGGTGCCCTCGGCATTTAAAAAGATTTCGTCGCGATTGATCTGGCGAATATCGCCGGTAATAATCTCTCCAACCCGATTTTTAAATTCTTCAAAAATGTGCTCTTTTTCAACTTCTTTGATACGTTGATTCAAGTTCTGTTTGGCCGAAATGATCAAACGGCGGCCAAATTGTGACGCATCAATGATTTCCATGTACTCATCACCAATGTCGTAGCTTTCCTCGGCCTGACGAGCGGTTTCCAGATCAATTTCCGTAAGTTCATCTTCCACCTTTTCCACCACAGTTTTACTCTGGTAGATTTCAATCTCGCCTTTCTCCATATTGACAAAAACATCAAAATTGTCCGATGTGCCGTATTTCTTTTTAATCATGGACAAAAAGATGTCTTCAATAATGCCGGTCAAAACATCCTTTTCCATCCCCTTTTCTTTTACCAGCATGGAAAAGGCTTCAACAATCTCACTTTTCATGTTTTTTTCCTAAAATATGATCGTGATCATATTAAAATTCCACCATAACTTTGGCGGAAACAATTTCATCAAACGGTAGCGCGACCGGTTCGACCTGGTTATCAAGCGAAAGAATAACGCTTGATTCGGTGGCACTCTCAATTCTACCACTCATTGTTTTAGTCTTTTTGTCATCAATCCTTTTGATGACTTTGACCATACGGCCGATTTGTCGTTCAAAGTCGCGTTGCGTTACAAGAGGTCGATCGATACCGGGAGAAGACACTTCAAGCACATATTTACCGTTAATAACATCTTTTCGATCTAAAAGATCGGAGACTTCGCGGCTAATCTCGGTGCATTTATCCAGGCTGATGCCGCCTTCTTGCCAGACAAAAAGCCGCACACTCGTTCGTTTGCCGCGATTAAACTGCAATTCAACGAGTTCCACGCCCATCTCCTCTATCAGGGGCGTTACGAGATTTTCCAATGTCGTCAAAATATCCAATACAAACCTCTATGAACAAAAAAAGTGGGCCTTTTGGGCCCACTCAGACGTCAATATACAGAACTGTCCTGTGAAATGCAAGGACTTTCTACACCTCTAGAGCTTACATCGCGCTGTAGAGAACGGCATCGTTCTTTTCCGGTGCATCCGGGAATTCATCTATAATGAGCTGGAAAAGCGTTTTGGCTTTATCATCGTTGCCGGCTTGTTGATAGCACCGAGCGGCACGCAAATATGCCTGTGCAGCTTTGGGCGATTCCGGATATTTTTTCCCAATGCCCTCAAATTTTGCGGCGGCTTGTGCAAATTGATCCTGCTGTTCCAGGCAAGCCGCTTCGCCAAACATGGCCGCGATTTTCAAGTATTCATCTGACGTGAACCCGGAGGCAAATTTACGATAATCCTCCTGCGCTGCTGCGTATTCACCCGTGCTATACAGCGCTTGCGCCAGATAAAATCGCGCAATTTTTCCGCTTTTTGTGCCTTTGTAGGAATTTGCTACATCAGTCAACAGGCTGATGGCGGTAGCATAATCGCGAGAATCGTACACCTGTACGGCAGAGGCAAGCTGGGCACTGGAAGCCGCCGTTGCTTTTTCACGCGAGTTTGAAATAAATAATGTCGCAGCAACGGCAATCACAATCGCGGCCGCGCCAATCAATACATACTTTTGATTCTCTTCGATCCACTCTCTAGCTTTGACGCTATATGTAATGAGCTTGTCTTCTTTTAGTTCTTTTTTGGTTATTCTTTTTCGTGGCGTTAACATGGTCGTTCCTGAAATTCTAATATTCGATTTTTCTAAAGCCGACAAATATAATGCTTTGCAAGCTGAAATGCAACATTATTCAGCGAAATTGCGCTAAAATTGTTCAATCGGACAGTAATGATAAAAAAAGTGGGTGGATTGGCACGGTCCAGAGTCAGCGTTAAATAAAAAAGCCGAGCTTGATCGGGTGATCGACACAAACTCGGCCTTAAAAAATAGTTCGCGAAACAACATCATGGCTTGTTATCAAATGCCTCGTGGGTTCCAATAACCACCAGTTCGTACATGTGGCAGGCGACAACCGCGGTGAAAATTAAATCAACCAAAATAAAAAAAGCGACAACGAGAGGCGAATGGCCGGCAATTTTTAACAGTAGCGGCAGGGTAAAAAGCCCGATAACAATGCCGGTAATAATACTCAAAACGATTTTCATCTTGTTCATTTTACCACCGCCAAAAAAGTAGGCCACAAAGATGATAAAAAAACCAATAGCAATAGCCACATAATAGACGATATTGCTTTCAAACAAAAACCACCTGAAGGTAAAATCCTGAGCGTACATCAAGGAATCCGAGGCCACGGAGGTGGTGGTTGTGAGTGTATCCTGGGGCATGAAATGTTCCTCTTAAATTGTCGTACGAATGCCTGTCTCTTTTGGACAGATTACGAAATTATCTCGATATTGTTTTATTCGAGAAATTGGGGCCGCACATTGTTCCTGAATTCAAGTTTCAAGTGCAACAAGTGAATTAGAAAATAATTGTAGAGGT
>CAYSNA010000238.1:0-8274 GCA_964432185.1 uncultured Cytophagia bacterium | reverse complement strand
CGATTAATATAACAAAAATAAGCTCAATAATCGCCGGTTTGATGAGAATGAACACGGGACTGTCAAAAATGAGGGACACCGCACCGAGCGCCAAAATCAGCGCCGCATCGAGCAGCGCGAACTTGTCGAAACGTCTTTCGCGGACATAGATATAGCCAAGGTAGATAAGGCTGAAGGCCAACGCGATGGCCAGGCTGTAAACAAGCTCAAAAAATTCATCAGCAACAATGAAAACGAGAAGCGGTAGAAATCCGGCGGCCAGATTTTTTAAAAGAGTTTTGCGATCCATAATTTTCCTGTTTTGGTTTTGCAAAAACTACGCATCGCTGGTCAAATAAGCAAGCATTTGAAAGGATTTTGACAATTCACGGCAGAGAATTTAAAATGTCAACACAAAGTTCGCCCAATCGAACACAAAAAGAAATCCACCTTGAACCATAATTCCTGCGCCGGTTCCTTTGAGTTTATCATTTTTGCCGTGTTGGTACAGATAATAACCGACGCCCATATACGCCACATCCAAAAGGCCATTGATCCACAACGCCGTACGAAACTCTTTTTTATACTGTTGCGGCGGTTTGTATGCGATACTTTTTTGCGCCGACTTGTCGCCCCACACAGCAATGCCCAAATCAATCGCACCCCAGGCAATATTTTGCACTCCGGCGTACTTTATCTGGGGATTCGGCACAAAGAGCATTCCCGTTCCGACAAGCATTGAGCCGACGCTCCATCCTTTTAAAACATGCATGGCACTTTGCGAATGTTTGTACGGATCATACGTCGGCTGTTGGGCCGAAACTATTTGTGATGCAACAAAAAGGAAAAGAAAGGCTAGTGTTCTCATGATCGTCTCGAGCAGTGATTAGCAATTATTAATTCAAAGAACGACGATTTCTTGATTATTATTTCTCATTTGTGTTCATCTTTATCCGCTTGACGCGCCGTTAGCAAGCCTCATGTTTGAACGGGCAGATGTCGAGGTTTTGGGATTACAACCATCCAATTCATTTAATAATTTGATTCTTTATCTGTTTCTTTTTATATTGCCCCTCACAAATTTGAACCGGTTTAAAATCATGCGGAGGAGAGATGCGTTCTGGAATCCCAATTGTGATTCTTCTCGCGATAACCGTGCTGATCGGCTGCAGCGTTGATGATCAAAGTATGCGCAATTTGAAAATCGCGCACGGTCTCAACATTGATCACCCGGTGCACAAAGCCATGGTCTTTATGGCTCAACGGACAGAAGAGTTGTCCGAAGGCAGCATGCACATCGATATTTACCCCAGCGAGCAACTGGGTACGGAAAAAGAATGTATTGAACAATTGCAGCTCGGCATCCTGTCGATGACCAAAGTGTCGAGCAGTCCACTGGAAAGTTTTGTTCCCAATATGAAAGTCCTGGCGCTGCCGTTTCTCTTTCGCGATGCCGAACACAAGTGGAAAGTCTTTAATAGCGACATTGGCATAAACTTGCTCGTCGCCTGCGAGGTGAAAGGTGTTCGCGGTCTCTGCTACTACGATGCCGGCGCGCGCAGTTTTTACACGAAAGATAAACCCATTCTTCATCCGGATGATCTTAAGGGTTTAAAAATCCGAACCCAGCAAAGTCCAATGGCCATCGAATTGGTGAATACCCTCGGCGGTTCAGCCACGCCCATCCCGTGGGGCGAATTGTACACCGCCCTGCAGCAAGGCGTGGTAGACGGCGCTGAAAACAATGAACCGAGTTTATACACATCGCGCCATTACGAAGTGGCCAGACATTATAGTCTCAACGAACACACCATGGTGCCTGATGTGCTTTTGATCAGCGCGCGCCAGTGGCACGCCCTCACGCCGCAGCAGCAGAAAATTTTACAGCAAGCGGTGGACGAATCGGTGGTCAAACAGCGCCAGCTCTGGGCCGAATTTGTTGAGAAAGCCATGGAAGACATGAAATCCAAAGGTCTGCAGGTTTATTCTCCCGACAAAGCGCCGTTTATGGAACGCGCACAAGAGATGTACAAGCAATTTGAAGGGACAGAAATCGGCGAGCTGGTGAAACAAATCCAGGAGGTGCACTAATGTGGAAAACCATTAAAAAAGCGCTGGATCGTTTTCTCGAAGCGATCGTCACGGTGTCCATGGCCGTACTGGTCATCGATGTAACCTGGCAAGTGATTACCCGATTCATCCTGAAAAATCCCAGCAGTTGGACCGAAGAACTGGCCACGTATTTGATGATATGGGTCGGTCTGCTCGGCGCGGCAGTGGCGCTGAATTACCGAGATCACCTCGGCATTGACTATTTCGTCGGCAAACTGTCGCATCTCAAACGCCTGTGGATCGACGTGTTTGTCAATTCCTGCATCATCTTTTTTTCTATTTTTGTGATGTTTTTTGGCGGTGTGAAACTCGTCACGATTACATTTTATTATGGTCAGATGTCACCGGCGATGAATTTGCCCATGGGCTATGTCTATCTCGCAGTACCGGTTGCCGGCATTTTCCTGGCAATTTACAGCATTGAGTTTTTGATCGAAACCATCATCAAACTCAAAAAGGCATAGCTGAATGACACCAACGTCCCTAAACCACACCAATGCGAATCAACCAAACTCATGGGAGTGAATATGGATTGGCCTCTCATCGTCCTGATTTTCAGTTTTCTCGTCCTTTTAGTTGTGAATGTCCCGATCGCCTTTGCGCTCGGTTTATCATCTTTGTTGACGATTTTTGTTATTGGCGACCTGCCCGAGTTTTTAACCGTCTCCTATTTAATCGCCACCGGCATAGACAGTTTTGCGTTGCTGGCGATTCCGTTTTTCATCCTTGCCGGCCAGCTCATGGGGCACGGCGGCATTGCGCGTCGTCTGATTGATTTTGCCAATGTGCTCGTCGGCCGCTATCCCGGCGGTTTGGCGTATGTCAACATTATGACCTGTATGTTGTTCGGCGCGATCTCCGGTTCGGCGGTGGCAGCCGTTTCGAGCGTTGGCGGTTTTATGGTGCCGCTGATGAACCAAGAAGGCTATCATCGCGATTTCAATGCGTCAGTCAGCATCACCGCAGCCACCACCGGTTTGCTCATCCCACCCAGCAACGTGATGATCGTCTACTCGCTCGCTACGGGCGGCGCCGTGTCCGTTGCCGCTATTTTTATGGCCGGCATCATACCGGGCGTTCTCATGGGATTGGGATTGATGGTCGTCGCCGGCATTATCTCAATCAAAAACAAATACGGCAAAGGCGTCACCTTTGGCCTAAAAGAAAGCGTGGTTAAATTTTTCGTCGCTGTTCCGGCGTTGCTGCTCATCGTCATTGTACTCGGCGGCATTTTGAGCGGTATTTTCACCGCCACCGAAGCCTCGGCCATCGCGGTGATCTATGCACTGTTCCTCTCCGTTGTTGTTTATCGGGAGGTCAAACTTCAAGAACTGCCGGCCATTTTTCTCGCAGCCGGCCGCACCACCGCCGTGGTATTTATGTTGATCGGCACGTCCATGGCCATGTCCTATGTGCTCGCATCGGAAAACATTCCGCAAACCATTAGCGCCGGATTGCTGGGATTATCCAACAATCCGCTCATCATTCTGCTAATCATCAATCTGTTGTTGCTCTTTGTCGGAACGTTCATGGACATGACGCCGGCCGTGCTCATTTTTACGCCGATCTTTTTGCCCATTGTCACCCTGCTCGGCGTCCATCCGATCCACTTCGGCATTGTGATGATCATGAACCTGTGCATCGGCATTTGCACGCCACCGGTCGGATCCTGTTTGTTCGTCGGCTGCGGTATTGCCAAAACAACCATCACGGATGTCATCCGGCACATTCTGCCGTTCTTCCTGGCGATGGTCGTGGTGCTGTTTATCGTGACCTATCTGCCGTGGCTGTCCATGGTCATCCCGGAATTGTTGAATTTGGTACAGTGATCGGTAAATATGAGCTCGCCTAAAAAGCACAGCGACAAAATTATGGATAAAATGTGCTCGGATTCAATTTCGCGCTTGGGCAGCTATACGCGATCATAAATTGATCGGTTAATGACTTTTTTGACGCGCGATTGAATAATTGGTATGTATCCGGTGCACTACTTGATTTTTATTAAAATTATTTTGAGTTCATTTTGAACACGAATTTCACCAATTATGCACGAATTTACACGAATTAGAGATTTTTAAATTCGTGCAAATGCGTCAAAATTCGTGTAATTCGTGGTAAAGTTTTGCTGAAAAAGAACATTTACAAAAGTCAATATGTACTTCACCGGATAGATACAATAATTGGATTCCCCAAAAAAGTGGACTATTGCCAAAGGACTAAATCGATTTAAGAAATGGCCATAACAATTGCAGACATAGCCCGCGAAGCCGGCGTCTCCCGCGCCACGGTATCCGGTGTTCTAAATAATAATCCGAACGTGGCGGCGAAAACAAAGGAGCGTATCCAGGCGATCATCGAAAAGCATGGGTACCGGCCAAATGCCATGGCGCGTGCGCTGGCGCTGCAAAGCACGGGCATGATCGGATTGATTGTCAAGGATATCTCCAATCCGCTGTATTCAAAAATTGCTCTCGGGGTCGAGGAAATTTGTGACGACGCCGGCTATAGCGTTGTCATGGGCAACACGCACAAGGACTGGGAGCGTGAAGTCGAATTTGCCAATTTGTTAAAGAACCGCCGCGTCGACGGCCTGATCATCTTCCCCTTGCAAAAAAACACCGACCTGCATCATATCCAGGAACTTGAAGCGGCCCATCTGCCGTTTGTCCTTTTGGCGGATTTGCCGGGCGTCGATGCGGATCTCGTGCGCGCGGATGATGAATCCGGTGCATTTGAAGCGGCCGAACATTTAATTCAACAAGGGTGTAAAAAGCTGGCGTACATTTCCGGCCCGAAAGAATTTTTCGCCAGCGACCGCCGATTAAACGGATTTAAAAAAGCCTTAAAAAAACATCATATTGAATTTAATGAGGCCTGTGTCTTTCAAAGCGGTTGGCGCATGGAAGATGGTTACAACACCGGATTAAGAATGGTGCAGAACACCAGCGTGCAACCGGACGGCATTTTCTGCTACAACGATCCCGTGGCCATCGGGTTGATGCGCGCTCTGATTGAACACGGCCGCCGCATTCCGCAGGATGTGGCCGTTGTGGGATTTGATGACGATGACATCAGCGCCTTCGTGCAACCCGGGTTGACGACGGTGGCGCAACCCGCGCAGGAGATCGGGCGTTTGGCAACGCAGCAACTGCTCGAACGCATCCAGGCAAAAGAGAATGAGGGGACACCGGAGCGGATTTATTTGAAAACAAACTTGATCGTGCGAGGTTCATCCCAAAGAAAATAGGTCACTGAGCAACCCGGATGCGCATGGCTATTTTTAAATCCGTGTTTCATCATTAAAAATCCGAGGTTGACAAATTTATTATATTAATGGAGTACTCATGAGTTTTGTCGAAAACATGTATAGTCTGAAAGGCAAGGTAGCGGCCGTCATTGGCGGCGGCGGCGTATTGGCCGGAGCCATGGCAACAGGGCTGGCGCAGGCCGGCGCCGATATCGCCATTCTGGATCTGAATCCAGACAACGCCGAGGCCATGGCCGAATCGATGAGGAAATTTGGCGTCAGATCTGTAGCCATTCCGGTCAATGCCACATCAAAATCGGATTTGCAAAAGGCGGCCGAGGCGATCAAAGCCGAACTGGGCACACCACATATTCTCATCAACGCCGCCGGTCTCAATTCAGCGACACCCTATTTTGACATCAGCGAAGACGAATATGATAAAATCATGGCCGTCAATTTAAAGAGCATGTTTCTGGCCTGCCAGGTATTTGGCCAACAGATGATCGAAAGCGGCGTCAAAGGCAGCATCATCAATATTTCCTCCGCCTCATCCGGCCCGCCGCTGTCGAAAGTGTTTACCTACAGCATTAGCAAAGCCGGCGTCAACAATCTGACGCAATGGCTGGCGCGCGAATGGGCGACGCAGGGCGTGCGCGTCAATGCCATCGCTCCCGGCTTTTTTCCGGCGGAACAAAATCGAAAAATTTTGACCGAAGAACGTGTTGCCGATATTATGCGTCATACACCGATGAATCGTTTCGGCGAAGCGGAAGAACTCATTGGCGCGACCGTGTGGCTCGCTTCGGAGAACGCATCGTCATTCGTCACCGGCGCGCTCATCCGCGTCGATGGCGGTTATACGGCAATGACGATCTAAAAGAGGAACCACGAATTGTAACGTTCACTCATAAAACCAATTCATGTCATATGCAAAATTTGTGGTTAAAAAAAATCGAGAGAAAAATGAAAAAACTATTCTTACTTTTTGCAGTTTTCCTGTTCGCGTGTTCGTCCGATGTCGGCGTCAATTGGCTGCGCGGTGATTTCCGGCTGGCGCTGGATGCCGCCCGCGAACAGAACAAACCAATTTTGGTCGATTTTTATTCGGACACCTGAGGCCCGTGTCAAAAGCTGGAGCAGCTTGTATTTCAGGAAAAAAATGCCGCACACATTATAAATGAAACGTTCGTTCCGTTCAAGATCACCAAAAAGGATTCAAACTATGCAGAGATGCGCGAATTCTTTGAGATGAAAGGATTTCCCACGATCGTGGTTCTGGCTGCAGACGGTGCCGAGCTGGATCGAATGGTTGGTTTTGATGGTGACGGCCCCAAATTCGTTCAAACCATCGAAGAGTGGGCGCAGAATAAAAACACCATCTTTTCCTCTCTTAAAAAGTGGCAGGAAGACACATCCGATGTCGAATGGAATTATCGCATCGCTACACGCTACGTGGATCGATATCAGATGGATCGGGCACAGCGATTTTTCAACAATGTGCTGACACTCGACCCTGATGATAACGCCGGCTATCGCAAAGCCTCGGAATTTAACATCGCCCTGCACGAAGCTAGAACGACCGGAAATCCGGAGCGGCTTGCCAAAGCGATAGAAACGGAGACCGATGCCGAAAGAATCCGCCTC
Source organism: uncultured Cytophagia bacterium (assembly GCA_964432185.1). GTDB lineage: Bacteria > Zhuqueibacterota > Zhuqueibacteria > Residuimicrobiales > Krinioviventaceae > Kriniovivens. The sequence continues at coordinate 1,292 of CAYSNA010000238.1, read as the reverse complement.
GGCTACTTTAGTTTGGCGCGCGTCTACGAAGGCAAAAATGATGTCGAACAGGCAGTCGCCACATACAAGGCCGGACTTGAAAAAATGCCGAATGATGCCGGAATGATGAACGCCGTTGCATGGTTTATTTATGAACAAAAGGCGAGCGATTACTACGGCTGGGGCATTTCGATGGCACAAAAAGCGGTCGAGCTGCAGCCCAAAGAAGCCTCCATCTGGGATACGCTCGCATGGTTGCTGCATGCAGACGGCCAGAATAAAGCGGCGGTTGACGCGATGAACAAGGTTGTCGACCTGGATCCGAGTTCCGAGTATTCCAAACAAATGCTGCAACAAATGAAAAATGATTTGGAAAAAAATAGTTAGTGTCTTTCAACTTGTTTTATGACCAGAAATGGCAAAAGTTGAAATAGTAAAAATCCAACCACGAATTACTCGAATTTGTTTTGTGAAATTACTTTTCGTGAAATTCGTGAAATTCGTGGTTCCTTTTTGGTTCCGGTTTATCCGGGTTAGGACAATCATTGAGAAATGCAACTACTAATAAAACAGATCACAAAAAAAGCCGATCGCACAATGTGCGATCGGCTTGGATCAGATTTAAGAATGAATCACACCGTCATCTCCCATCCCGGTTCATAATCGCGTTGCCACATTTTCATCGCGTCCGGATCATTTAGAATATGCCCGTTTGATGTATCGATGGCGAGGGATCGTCCCATTTTTTGCGCGATATTGCCGAGCTGGCAGAGCAGGACGGATTTATGGCCGAGTTCTATCGGCGAGTTTTGTTTTTCATTTTTAATGATGGCATTGATAAAATTGGCGATATGCGCGCCATTCATGGAACCGCCAATACCAGTCGTGTCCATTGAGGCATTTTCTTCGTTGGACTCGACTTGTTCAATCACCTTGTTCTTTTTGTCATAAAAAATATAGCCGTTTCGATCGATCAGCAGCGTGCCGTTGTCGCCATAAATTTCCGAGCCGCGGCCGCGCTCACGGATCGGCATGCTGTTGCAGCTCCGGCCTTCCCACAAAATGGCTTTACGGCCTTCAAACTCCCAGCCAATGTACTGCGTATCGTAAAATTCCCAATCATCTTTATAATGAACACGACCGCCTGTGGAGGTGACTGTGGTGGGATACTCAACATCGAGGAACCAGCGGCAAATATCCACCTCGTGCGTGCCGTTGTTCAGCGCCTCGCCCGTGCCCCAGTGCCAGAACCAGTGCCAGTTGTAATGGACAATATTATCGCGATACTCCACGCGCGGAGCCGGACCTTGCCA
>CAYSNA010000237.1:0-8295 GCA_964432185.1 uncultured Cytophagia bacterium | reverse complement strand
CCCACGCTGATGGAGACGGCAAAAGCATCCATGGCCAGACCGATGGCGAGAAAAAGTATTTCAATGAATTGCATGATCGTGATTTTTGTTAGACTTGTTCGGAGAAAATATACAAATAATGCCAACCCTTATAAAGAAAATTGAAATATTTTATGCGTAATTCGAAAAGTCTTTTTGATAATTAATACGAAACGAATACAGAAAATAAAAAAGAAAAACCAGCCGAATGCGTTTTTGGCATCAACGCTACAAATTGGAAGAATATCGTTTTCGATACTCGCTGGGAGAACATTTACACTTTTCGCGAAAGGCGGTATTGAATCGACTCGGAGAATTAAAACCGGCGTCATAGGCAATCTGCGTAATGCTGTCATTTGAAACGGAGAGCTGACGTTGAACATAAAGAATTCTTTGCTGCACGACATATTGATTCAACGTCATTCCAAAAGATTTTTTGAAAAGCGTATTTGCATAATCCGGATGAAGCCCGACAGCCTCTCCGATATCTCTGTTTTTTATCGATTGCTTATAGTGTCGCGCAATAAAAATGATCATCTTTTCGACCAGATCTATCATCGAAAATTTGTCGTCTCCGTCATCTGATCCATCTCATTCTGCCGGAATCGAATGCAGGGCAAATCGATGCAATCGAGCGCACATTTCCATCTCTGCGACTTTTAAATGCCTGCTGTCCCCCACTGTGACATCGTTTAGCCAATTGTCCATCAAATAGTAATCATAGTCATAATCCCTGTCCGTCGTTGCGTTTAAAACATTGCCTTTTAAAACAAAATCGACAATGGAGGACGGCAGATGCCAATTCATAAATTGAGTAAACGGAATCGTACAGACAAAATATGGCGCGTTGCTGCCAAAGTGTACAATTTGGTGAGGGATTAACGCCCAAAAAATCGCAAGTCTTTTCGAGGGCACTGTTACCTTGCTGTCGTTGATCAAATACGTTAGCGAGCCGCCCGTGAGTAAATTAATTTCAATTTCATTGTGCCGATCCGGCCTTGGCATAAGTTTGGGCGTCCACTTTTCAACGGTAAATCCATAAGGTTTGTATTCGGGGCGACTGCTATCGAAAATTTTCAAATTCTCGGCATTCAGAGTATTTTACCTCCAATAAAGGTAGTTGTAAATGTATTTATAGATTAGATTAATTATAATGGATAACACAGTCAAGTCAAATTTTAGAACACCGTCACACATACAGTCCTGCGGAGGGCAATCCATATCCGGGAGTTGATTATGAATGACGGGAGGCCAATGATACATATAATATCAATGTGGCTGATAATTTTCAACAACTCGCCGAAAAATGTGGCAAGCCAATTTTTGGACTAAAAAAAATCAAGAAGGGAGGTTCTGAAAAACATACTCGGGATGACGATATTAAAAAGAGGTCTGCCATTAACTTTCAAAGTGAGGTGTGCATTATGAATCCACATAAGATACGACTCGGTTCATTGATTATGCTGATGTTGATGTATTTGAATCTTGCTGTTGCAGATGACATAATTTCCTGGGATTTTGAAGATGGAAATGACCACGGATTTTCCTTGCGTTGTATTGTACCCGCGACTCCCGCGCCCGATGATGCCGAAACTGCAGGTGATGAATCACTAACTGGCGTCGGCGGAGATGACGGCCTGCCGGGCGCCGGCGTGGCCTGGGCTATTGGGTCACCCGACATGTTTGACTGGCACTATCCTGCCGTTATAGAAGGCTGTCACGTTGTGGATGACTATCTCCAATATGGCCCGTGCAACGATCCCTTTGGCGCCACCTCGGATGAGGCAGAGCCACCTTACGACTTTACCAACGGTCGCGGTCAGTCCGGCTACCTTGGCACCTACCAACTAAATCAATGGGGCGATATGGTTCATCTTGCCAGTAATGACCAGATTGCCACATCCCCGACCATTTTGTTAGGCGAAGACGCCATGCTGACGGTGTGGGCAGTTGGCAATACCGCTGCAGATTGGGCCGGTACACGGATAGCCCCTGAATTTGACATAGCTGTAGAGGACGGTTACGTCGACGGCTCTGGTGGTATTGCGGTTCTAACGCCTGCGGGTGACGAAATTCTGGCAAATCTGTTGATTGCCGCCGAAGGTGTCGATAGCACAAAAACACCAAAATCGTTCACGCTCGATCTTGCCGAATTTGCCGGTTTAGAAGTTGTTATCGAAGTTGTGGATGCTTTTGAGGGCGGCTGGGGTTGGCTTTGTATTGATGAGATTCAGATTACCAACGCAACCAACGTGAATTCCAGTGTTGAAACCAGACCACATCTGGCAACGAATTTTGTGCTGGCGCAAAACTATCCAAATCCATTTAATCCAGGCACCACCATTGAATTCCGGATTTTGAAAGAAACGCACGTCACGCTTTCCGTCTTTAATACCCTTGGACAACCCGTGGCAACTCTGGTGGACCAAGAAAAAACAACTGGAACGCATCACGTCACTTTTGACGCTGCTGATTTACCAGCAGGTATTTACCACTATCGACTTGAAGCCAATAGCCATTCGGACATAAAAAAAATGATGCTGCTCAAATAAACTACAAAGGACGGAATCAACGTGGTCACTGAGCGTGTTGGTTCCGTCCATATTTTCGATGAATGAGCTTGATTGATTATAGAATCCTGGACGTTTTTTTCATACATTTTTAAAATAGACAGCCGAAAAAGGTTGGTCCATACTATATCATCTCGAAAAAGGGATACTATTCGGGAGAAGACTATGAAAAATAAATGCAAAGAATTATTAACGTCGATTTCCTGCCTGGTTGTGATAATCAATGTATGCGTTCCACTTGCCGGCGTCCATTCTGCGACCAACCGTGTGGAACGCTGGGGTGTTTTTGAAATCACGCTCACCGGTCCGGCATCGGCAAATCCCTATCTGGATGTACACGTGTCCGCCACATTCACACAAGGCGACCAGCGTTTCACAGTGCCCGGTTTCTGGGAAAGCGGCGATACTTTTAAAATACGCTCCAGTCCGCCAACCACGGGTGAATGGCGTTACGAGACCCACAGCGCCGTGCCCGAGTTGAACGGCAAGACCGGCGTATTGAAGGTCATCGAGCCTACCGGCGACAATCACGGCCCCATCGAAATTTTCGACACATTTTACCTGCGCTACGCCGATGGGACGCCATATCACCAATTTGGCACCACCTGTTACGCCTGGGTGCATCAAACGCGCGAGCTGCAAGAACAGACGCTCAAGACTCTCGCCGCATCGCCGTTCAACAAAATCCGGTTCTGCGTTTTTCCCAAGTCGTATGCCTACAATAAGAACGAGCCGGAGTTTTTTGCGTTTAAAAAGGCAGCGGATAACACATTCGATTTTAGCCAACCTGATCCGGCATTTTGGCAGCATTTTGAGAATCAGATTTTAGAGCTGCAACGGCTGGGCATCGAAGCCGACATTATTCTTTGGCATCCCTACGACCGCTGGGGTTTTGCGGATATGAGTGATGAAGAGGATGATCGATATCTGCGCTACTGTATCGCACGGCTCTCTGTTTATCGTAATGTGTGGTGGTCGCTGGCGAATGAGTATGACTTTATGACCAATCGACCGCAAGGTCATCGCGGTAACAAGCAATGGGAGGACTGGGACCGCTTTTTCGCCATCTTGCAAAAGGAAGATCCGCACCAGCGCTTGCGCGGCATTCACAACGGCAGAAAGTGGTATGACCACACGAATGAGTGGGTGACACACGCCAGCCTGCAAACATCTGATATGGCAGGCGGCGTGCGCTACCGCGAGCAATATAAAAAACCGGTTATTTATGATGAATGCAAGTACGAGGGTGATATACCGCAAGGGTGGGGCAACATTTCCGCCCGGGAGATGACCCAGCGTTTCTGGCTCGGCACGATGAGCGGCTGCTACGTCGGCCACGGTGAAACCTACAAGCATCCGGATGATATTCTCTGGTGGGCCAAAGGTGGCGTGCTGCATGGTCAAAGCCCCAAACGCATCCAATGGCTCAAAGACTTTATGGCGACGGCCCCGCCCTTCCATGAGCTTGAACCACTGGGTAAAAATAAAGGTAGTTTCATTCTCGCCAAACCCGGCCAATACTATTTGCTCTATTGCCCCGGTGGGCGGTTTCAGTCGATCCAACTCGCCGGCAACGTGCCTTACAAGGTGGATGCCATTGATCCCTGGAACATGACGGAATCTCCGGTGGGCACGGCGCGACCGGGGGAGTTCAAAACCTCCGCGCCAGAAGACGACATCGTGTATCGTTTTATTCCATATGAACCCGGGGAGAAACTCCGGCCAGAAGCGAAAATCCAGGCCTCGGTGACCGAAGGATTCGCGCCCTTGACGGTCGCCTTTGATAGCGAGAGTCCTCACCGCGTGCTTTGGGATTTTGGCGATGGAACGACGGCCACTGAACCGGCGCCATCGCATACTTTTGAAAAGCCGGGACTATATCGGGTGACACTTGTTGTGACCGACGCTGAAGGCGCTACTGCCCGTAATCATATGATTATCGCTGTGGATCGCACATCCGTTAGCGAACCTATCGTACTGGCTGGTTTTTCGCACAATGAAACACCCGGCCTTGAACTTTATGGAACGGCTGTACGCACTGACGACGGTGGGTTCCTTTTGCCGTTTGGCGCACCTTGGGGACGGGCCGAGGCTGATACCGTAACAAATGCCCTGCGCGGTCTTTCTTCCTTCACCATTCTCGGCTGGCTCAAGCCCGAAAACCTCGACATTGGCAGCGGTGGAAACCGGATCATTTTTTGCTTGAATGGCGATCGTGCGGGCATCGACCTGGTTTGTCTGGAAGATGGCCGGTTGCGCCTGGCGGTGAACCAATGGCCGGATGGTCTCAATAACGATAGTTCCCCGAAACTTCAGGTCGGGAAATGGACTTTCTTTGCCGTGACTTATGATGCGACTGAATCCGCCGATAATGTGAGTTGGTATTTTAGTGCGCCTGTCGATACACCTAAACCGATAGAGGTCTCGCTGGACCGTACGACCACGTATAACGTCGGTTCCGTCGACAGCGACATCGGTCCTTTGGCCATCGGGAATTTCAACAAAACAATGGCCGGTTATGGGTGGGACCGTCAGTTTCGCGGCGAAATTCGCGGCGTTCAAATATTCGGCAGCCGTGTGGGCGGGCGCGGTGCTTTGAAAGCCAAAGATATTAGTTCTCGCCTACCGTAGATTTAACAGTTTGGCAGATTTCAGAATTTTATGGCGACGCGATTAACCAGGAATTGAAGAGGTAGATTAATGAAACCTGATACAACAGCGAAAGATTTTCCTGGACATTTACAGCATTTCTCAAAACGCAAAGGACGCGGAGGTAGCACAGGTTTGCAGAGATTCTTTTCGAAAAAATCAGAATTGGATTCTTTGAATACTAATTTAATTTTTATAATGATTATTGCGCTGACGTTTCAGTTCTCCGGTATTTTTACAGAATTAAAAGCCGATACCAATGCAGAAACCACCAGACTGCGCGTCATCATGTCATCGGACTTTCCACCGATCGGCGTTGTCAAGGGCGGAGATGATGTACCCAACACGATGAAAAGCGATCCCGATGATATGCAGTCGATGGTTCGGTTTCTGTTGTATGCCAACGAGTTTGATATCGAAGGATTGATCGCGTCGGCAGGCACCTTTGCCATGGAAGCGCACAAAAAAAATATTCTGGGTGTGCTTGACCAATATGAAAAGGTGTATGCGAACCTGAAGAAACATGATCCCAACTATCCGGCTCCTGACAATTTGCGTTCCGTCACCTATGAGGGTTTGGGGAATAATCATGGCCTTCACATTAAATGGGGTCAAAACGACCAATCCTGGTCCGAGATCATTGGCGAGGGTTTGGATAGTGAGGCTTCAAATGCGATTATTGCCGCCGCGGATAAACCTGATCCACGACCGCTCTGGATCGGCGTCTGGGGCGGGCCGCGAGAGGTTGCCCAGGCCATTTGGGATGTAAAAAACAGGCGCAGCGAAAAAGAGCTCAAGGTGTTTGTCAGCAAGCTGCGCGTTTTTTTGATCGCTTACCAGGACGCTTCGCACGGCTGGCTGATGGAAGAATTCCCCGACTTGTTCATTATCGATTCAAGAAAGACATACCAGGGGATGTTCGGCGGCGCTGATCCCATTTCGAACCTCGCCTGGGTCAACGAGAACATTCGCCACAACCACGGCCCGCTCTGCGAAATATATCCGCATGAAGGCATGGGATGTACCGGCGTGTGCGAAGGGGATTCGCCAACGTTCTTGTACCTGGTCAGCGCGAACCGCGGCATTAACGATCCCGACGATCCCACTCAGCCCAGTTGGGGCGGACAATATGTCCGCAAGGCCAATACAAATCATTTTGTTGATGGGCCGGATGGATTGAGTATCTCAATGTGGCGTCAGGACTATCAGACAGAATTTAAAGAACGCGCGGACTGGTGTATCGAATAACCGCGCGAATTGTATTAAATTAACTACAGGAAAAATGGTGAAAAAGAACATTTATTATCTGGCCTTGAGCCTTTTGTTTGTGGTTGGGCACGCTGCTACATCCTTTGCCAATGGACAAGTCAGCCATAAACCCAGGATCATCAACACCACCGACCTCGGCGCTGATCCCGATGATCAGCAATCCATGGTGCGCTTTCTCGTCTGCGCGAACGAGTTTGATACCGAAGGTTTGATCGTCGCGACCGGCTGCTGGAAGACATCGCAAAACTCTACCGGGATGCTCGACAAAATTGTCAACGCCTACGAAAAAGTGTATGCAAACCTCATCGTACATGCTGATGGTTATCCTACTCCGGAATACCTGAAATCCATCTCCGTGTTGGGCCAGAGGGATTATGGCATGGGAGGCATTGGCGCCGACAAGGACAGTCCTGGTTCTGAACTGATTATTGCCTCGGTGGACAGGGACGATCCGCGTCCGGTTTGGGTGATGGGCTGGGGCGGCGTAAACAATGTGGCGCAGGCGATCTGGAAAGTGCAGAACACCCGCACTCCGGAAGAGTTGGCTCAATTCATCAGCAAGCTGCGGGTGTTTGATATCCTGGGTCAGGATGACGCTGGAGCGTGGCTGACGAAAAACTTTCCCGATCTGTTTTACATCCGCGCCACCGGTGTGTACGGCTGGGCCCCCTCTGATAGCTGGATCGATGAAAAGGTCCAGGATCACGGACCGCTGGGCGCTGAATACCCGGACAGGCAATGGGCAACAGAAGGCGATACACCCTCTTTCATGCATGTATACCCAACCGGCCTCAACGATCCGGATCAGATAAATCAAGGCGGCTGGGGCGGTCGTTTTAGCTTTACCAAAAAGGCGAATATTCGAGGCATGTCAAAAGTCAACGAGATATCCAACGAGTCGCAGTACGATCCCTACTATATGTATACAAATACCTCGGATGGCGCCGGCGCCATAAGCCGCTGGAAACCGTCTTATGATAACGATTTTGAAGCCCGAATGGACTGGAGTATCACCAACGATTATTCAAGCGTTAACCATCATCCTGTTGCCGTGGTGAATGGCGATACGAGCAGAAAGGTGTTAAAAGTATCGGCAGAGCCTGGAACAACGGTCAATCTTAGTGCCGTCGGTTCATCGGATCCCGATGGCCATGCACTCTTCTACAAATGGACTTTTTACAGAGATCCAGGCACCTATAAAAAATCGGTGACCATCGACAATGCGACGACGGAAACTCCAACAGTGCATGTGCCCTCCGATGCCGGCGGTTCAGAACTTCACATCATCCTCGAACTGCGTGATGCAGGCGAACCTCGGCTTTATGCCTATCGCCGGGTGATAATTCAGGTCAGCGAAAATAGCGGAATTGACGAGTCACGATTGGAGATTTTCCCCAAAACATTCAGGTTGTTTCAAAATTATCCCAATCCGTTCAATCCCGAAACAGCCATCAAGTACGAACTTGCGAACGATTCATTTGTGACGTTAAAAATTTACAATATTTACGGACAAGACATCGATACAATTGTCAGCACCTATCAAGCGGCAGGCGAATACGAAATTGCCTGGCAGCCGGACAATTTCCCCAGCGGACACTATTTTTGCAGATTACAAGCTGATGATTTTGATACCCCCGATGCTTATGCTGAAGCAGCACACCAATTTTCTGAAACCAGAAAATTGATTTTGCTCAAGTAAAGTGTGTGATTCAAAAATAAATCTGGAACGAGGTGTTTTATTTTTTGAACAAGGGATTTTAAACAGAAAAGTTCGATGAGTTCAAAGGTC
>CAYSNA010000236.1:7097-8308 GCA_964432185.1 uncultured Cytophagia bacterium | reverse complement strand
TGGGGCGCGCGCGAGCGTCTGCGCCACACGTACATGAACAATAACATGGATTTTACCGATACCTTTACGGATGCTGACGGAATCGTCAGAGCAGATGACGAACAGGGATTTTTCCGAGTTCGAACCAATCTGTGGGGCAGCGTGCAATTAAACGACAATTTTTCCGTTTACGGCATGTTGACAAACGAATTCCGCCCCGTAACCATCACTCGCGAAGCCGATAAGGATAAAGATTTCACCTTTGATGAAATTTTTATCGACAACCTGTACATCAATTACAAAGCCGGCAATGTGAACGTCACCCTGGGTCGCCAAAATCTCATTTATGGTGAAGGTTTTGTATTGCTCGAAGGCGCGCCGTGGGACGGTTCACGCGCGATTTATCATGATGCCATCAAAGTCTCAATCGGCTTGGGAAAAACAACTGTCGATCTTCTCGGAATCAGCAATAACACCTACGACAAACTCTTCCCCACCATAAAGTTTTATGACAAAGAAAAAGCCTACAAACAGCTGTCAAAAGATGCTGATGGCAATAAATGGATGAATGATGGCGCGGAAAGCGCATTGGGTGTGTACGCCACACATAAAGCGGATGGCGGCAAATCCTACGAAGGTTATGCAATTGTTAAAATGGAAGCCCCGGACCCCTGGATCAGCAAAGGTGCTACTGAGGCGCAACTTGAAGATCTGACGCTGACGACCATTGGTGGTCGGGTCAACTATCCTTTGGGCGACAAACTTGGTGTTACAACAGAATGGGCGTATCAGCTTGGCAGCCAAAGTGACTATGGCCAAAATTCATATGGTGGCTATTTGAATGTGAACTATAAAGTCGTCCCGGAGAAAAAAGGCACGGGTACGCTTGGTGTTTACGTCCTTTCCGGTGATGATCCCGAAACGGCCGACATCGAAGGCTGGAATCCAATTTTCTCCCGCTGGCCCAAATGGAGCGAGCTGTACATCTACTCAACCATTGGTCCGGAAACCTTTGGCGGCGCTGGTAAAGTGGCCTACATGTCCAATATCATTGCTCCCAATTTAAAGTATGTCATGGATGTGGCTCAGGGTGTTAACCTGACGCTGTGGTATCACAACTTGAGTGCCTTCTATGCCACCGGCCCGGGCGAGGGAACAAACCGCGGCAACGAGTTCCAATGCTGGGTCAAGGTGGATATGAACAAAATGCTGCCCGGTCTTTCCGGTCATTT
>CAYSNA010000236.1:0-7087 GCA_964432185.1 uncultured Cytophagia bacterium | reverse complement strand
CCGCCGCGCAAAATCCGAATCTCGGCACCGCTCGCGGCAATGAATTTCAGTTGTGGCTAAAAGTCAATCTCGAGAGCATGCTTCCTGGTCTTACCGGTCATTTTCTCTACGACTATTTCATGCCCGGCGACTTTTATCCGGATGGCGCAGATGCGGCCCAATTCATCCGCTTTGAACTCATGTATGCCTTTAATTCAAAATAAAGGTGTGTGATACTCTATTGAGGAGGTCTGTATGAACGTTTTATTGTTGTCCATTATCGTACTCATTTATCTGGGTGTCATCGGTTATTTGGCATTCCTGGCGTTTCGTCGCACCAAGGATGCCTCGGACTATATGATTGCCGGCCGTTCCATTCACCCGTACATTATGGCGTTGTCGTATGGCGCCACATTCATCAGCACATCGGCCATTGTTGGGTTTGGCGGCGCGGCGGCCGTTTTTGGTATGGGTATCTTGTGGCTCACATTTCTCAACATTTTTGTGGGCATTTTTATCGCCTTTGTATTTCTCGGCAAACGCACCCGCCTCATGGGGTTGAACATGAATGCGCACACCTTCCCGGAGTTTTTGGGATTGCGATATCAATCGACATTTTTACAAGGAATTGTAGGACTGTTAATTTTTATCGCCATGCCGCTATACGCCAGTGTGGTGTTGATGGGTGGCGCACACTTCATCGCGCAAACCCGGACGATTGATTACAATGCCGCGTTATTCTTTTTCACCGTTATCATTGCCGTTTATGTCATCATGGGCGGTTTAAAAGGCGTGATGTATACCGATGCGTTCCAGGGCAGCATCATGTTCATTGGCATGTTCTTGCTGCTCATTTTCACCTATAAAGAGCTTGGAGGCGTGATCACAGCCAACCAACGGTTGACGGATTTGCCCGCCGCTCTGCCCGAGGTCTCGCAAAAAGTCCTCAGCGCGTTTGCCAGCAAAGGGCATACGGGCTGGACGTCTTTTCCAAAACTGTTCAGCGAATATTGGTGGACGCTTGTTTCAACCATTATTCTCGGTGTCGGTATTGGCGTATTGGCGCAGCCGCAATTGGTCGTTCGCTTTATGACGGTTAAATCGAGCCGTGAACTGAACCGCGCTGTGCTCATCGGCGGTGTCTTTATTCTGATGATGACCGGCGTGGCATTTATTGTTGGCGCGTTCTCCAATGTCTATTTTGTCAACCATCCGGATTTCGGACAAATTTCACTCATTGCGGCACAAAAGAACGTTGATAACATCATTCCGCTTTTTATTAATTCGGCCATGCCGGTGTGGTTTACCGCCATTTTTATGATCACACTGCTGTCCGCCGCCATGTCCACCTTGAGCTCACAATTCCACGCTATGGGTACATCCATCGGGCGCGATTTTTACGAAAAATGGCTCGGCGGTAAAGGCGCAACGGTTTTGATCAACAAGCTGGGCATTCTTCTCGCCATCATCATCAGCCTGGTGCTTGCCTGGGGATTGCCGTTATTTTTTGAAGGCGGCACCGCCATCATTGCCCGCGGCACGGCGATCTTTTTTGGGCTCTGCGCCTCGGCGTTCCTGCCCATGTTTGTCGGCGGCTTGTATTCTCGCAAAATGACGCGCACCGGCGCCCTGGCTGGTTTTTGGGTGGGTCTGTTCGTCAGTGCGTTTTGGCTGTTTTTTGTGCACATTAAAGAGTCCGAACCCTTGCTGCTCTGCAATGCCATCTTTAAAGTGCCCTCACTTGCGCAAGGTACGCTTTGGACCGTCGTTGATCCGCTGGTCGTCGCTCTGCCGCTGGCCATCATTGCCACCCTTATCGGCAACATGTTTGGCAAAATACCGCCGGCCGAGCACCTGGATCAGTGTTTTCACGGCGCCAAAAAATAACGTCTTTTAATGCAGATAAAGTAAGGAGACATATATGCTCGGCTTAGGCGATTTTTGGGTTTCTTCTGTCTTTGTGCTGATGATTCTCAGTACCCTGCTGTGCGTCGTTTATGGCGCCATCAATTGGAATAAGGATGGTATCGACGACAAGATCATTCAGGAAGAAGAGAAACAGTGGGAAAAAGACGAAGAACAGATGGAAGCAAAATTATAGACACGACATTTGCTTAAATGAAAAAAGGCGATGCACATCCGCATCGCCTTTTTTTCATCTTATGTGCGCGCTTGGCGCAATTTTAATTTCAGACGGTGAATATCCCGTCGCGCCGCCTGCAGCTTGTCCTTGTCCTTGGCCGCAATGGCTTCATCCCGCTCCTTTTTCAACGCTCGAATTTTCTGTTTGATGGCCGTCTTGTTTACCCCAACCACTTCATGGTGCGCGTGGTCCTCAATGCCCAATGCATGGCAGAGCGCCGGCACCAATTGCTCCTTGTGCATCGTACTAAAGCCCTGCAGTTCCGGATGCTCAATATCTTTGGCAATATCGCGAAGATCAGCAACACGCATTTTATGAAGCTGTTCCCAGGTATAATCCATAAATCCTCCTTTGTTTTGTAAATCGCTTACAAGCACCAAGTGAATTTAAATTGATCCACGGGATTCTCTTTTAATGTAAAAAATAGCGACAATTTTGCAACTGTTTTTCATGCGCACGCTCTTTTGGCAGAAAGATGCGCCGTCCGCAGCACGGCCTTTTCGATACGCAGATTAATTAAATTGCCTTATACTAATTAAAACATCATTTTGCATGCAACTCGGAATTTCACATGATCACGCTCATCCAACGCCTCGGTTTTTGGCTTTTACTATTGTTGGCTCCATGCCTTTCGCAGGTCTCTCAAAATGGCACGATTCAGTTCATTTCCCATCCCGCCAACATGGCGGTTTACTCGCCACAATACGGATTGATCGGCAGAACACCCTGCTATTTTAGCATTCCGAGCCCAATTCCCGCCCAGGCGTTACAATCGGGAATATGGCAACTTGGCCCGTTTACGGCACGCCCGAACGACGGCGATCTCATCACTTTTTATCCCAAATTGACAATAACCGAGAGTATGAAACAAAAGGTCCTGACGCAAAACAATCTCGATTACTGTTGGATTATCACGATCCCTGTCTCAATGGAAAATGAATTTGTCACAAACGAGATCTCGACCGTGGACAATTTTTTTGCCTGCAACCATTGGGTTGATGAAAATCAGAACGGCATGGTGGAACCGGACGAGTGGTTTGGCATTAAGGAGCATTTCCGGCCGAATGAAACCATAACATTTGTCGCCTATATAAACCAGGGTGTCGGCACCGAATTCAAATATGAATTGCATAATCCGGACAACAATATTCCGGATTTGACACGCCGACCGGCGCGGAAAGGCCCAGCTACGCCGACGATCAGCACGGAAACCACAAAATTTGATCAAAGCGTCATACGGGCCGAATATCTGGTACGGGATTTAATCGGCTGCCCAACACTGGGAAGCAGCGTGGTCAGCCCGGCCGGTGACTGGAAAATGTATTGGTATATTGAAAACACATTGGTCAATATCACTCAGGTGAGTTTAAAATAGCCCGCGTTTATCGATGATCTTTCTGTCATCGATTTTTCACGGTCTGTTTTTTAAATGTAAGATGGATACAAAAAAAGAAGCCCATTGAAAATTCAATGGGCTTTTTGTTTAACGATGTTTAATGGACAGTATTTTGCCATCCAGATTGACGATGGCGAGAAAATCTCGCTGGTTCCACAATTCGAGTGTCTCGGATCGATCTCTTTTGGCACCGCTGTACTGCCATCCTCGACGCTCCATCTCATCCCATGAATAGGTTTCCCGTTCCTGAATCCCGTGTATGGGCTTGGGGAAAAGTTGGTCCATTGCCACTCCTTTGTTGCTGTACACATCCCACGTCCTCACTATAACGATTATATCGAAAAAAAGTTCATCACATATTTTTCGCCAATCGTTCACTCAGCATCAATTCACAAAAAAGCGTTACAATCCCATTCTGTGAATTATCATGAACCCTTTTACCTCTCTTTTACGCGTTAATTCAAGCCGATAAGTGCCGACTTTTAGAACGCCGTCACCAAACCCAAAACAGCTCGATTAATGTCATGTTTAAGATCACGCGTGTATTCGGCAACCAATCGCACATTTCTTGATAAAAGATAGGTACCGCTTAACGTTGCCGTGTGATAGCCCAGTGTCTCCTTGCCGTTATTTTCCAGTTCGAGCTCATAATCATCGATATCCGATGTGATATTGTTATACAAAGCGGTAAGATACCAACGAGATCGATCCAGTTGCGGCGAGAACACCAACTCGGTGACAATACCCGTTGTTTTGACATCCGTGGCACGATCAAAGTAAAGCGGATTGCTGTCTTCGCGCACCAAATATTGAAATGTCAAGCCCAACGGGCCAACGCCAAGAGTCACATCCGGGCCGTAATACGTAAGGTCATTTTCCGATTGTCCACCATCGAAAAACAGCGCTTCTTTACCGGTATAATAAAACAAGCCGATGGAGGCGACATCCGCAATATTTTGATGCAATTTTAGACCGACATTTTTGAATTTATTATCATCAAATTTTCCGTCTTCTGCCTCACCCTTGCCATTGCCGTTAACAAACTGGGCAATAATGTCAGTGCCGGTTTGATCAATGCCGTACGCCAGGATGACGCCGCGGTCATAGGTCAAATTTGTGCCGGACAAACCAACTTTGGATTTATAGATTTCATAGTCTTCATACGTCAAGCGCAGCTCCCGTTTCATCAAGGGATCGCAGGTTTGAAACTGGCCAACCATGACATCGAGATTGGTGCCAAAGACATTATCAAAATGGATATAAGCGTCCTCAATACCGGCCACTTCGCCCGTTTCATTCATATAAAAATAAAAGTAATAGCCAATATTTTTATACAGCGTGCCGCCGGAGAGCAACTTGATCCCGTACGGTGCTTGCAGATCATTTTCGACTCGGTTATCTGACTCGTAAACGCCAAAGGCGTCAAAACGAACGGCGACGGGAAAGTCTTTATTCAGCCACAACATATCATCGCCGGCCGTGACGTAATCGCGTTCCTTTTCTTCTTCCTGTAGAATAAAACCGGCGCCGGCAAAATCATCGCCATACGGTTTTAATTTGGGGAAGGGCGCATGGCAGGTACTGCAAGAGATTTTATATCGCCGGGCAAATGCCGGAATGGCATCGGCGTCCTCTACAAAAAATAAATTTGTGACGAGAAAAACTGTCAGAATAAAAAGGATAATTTTGATTTTCATTGTGGTCTCCTCAGAACATTTTTATTCGTAAACCTCAACCCACGTTTCGGCGGTATTGACGAGCATGATTTCGCTTTCATCCTCGGGCACATTGAGAAAATCAGCCACTGGTTTGACAAGTTTTTGATAATTCAACTGTGCTTTAAATTGAACCTTGCCGACCGGAATATCATCCGGCAATTGCCAGGTGTACGTTTCGATTTTCGTCTCGCGCGGTCCAATACGATAATCCACACCGAGTTTGGCGGTATTCCACTGCATAATGGTCATAATGCCGTTCGGATCAAAATAGGGCATGCGGAAAATGCGGTCGCCGACCGGCACGCCATCGCGCTGAACGCCTTTAAAATCGGCGATGCCCTTGGGGACGCCCATATCGACATACGCCAGCTCGTCCGCGGCAATAGTATATTCTTCACCATCAAATCCCTTGGGATCAACGGGCAAGTGATACTCTTTGCCGTTGGCATCGACAGCGGTGACGTGCAGCCACAAAATGCGATCCTCTACCGATCCGGTTGGGATTTTATGTCCGGCTTTGCCGTTAAAAAGCTGCAGTTTGAGTTCAACGGCTCCGTCGTATTCAACTTCACGCTCAGTCGGATGCATACGAATTTCAATGGCGCCGCCGACTTTGCCGGGATCATGCGCGCCGTGGAACAGGTGCTGCGCCACCATATCTTCCTTCGCCATCTTGGCATTTTTGCCCCATGCTTTGGGCATATGACATTGATGACAGGGGACGCCCTGTTCGGCATACGGTCCTTCGGCCCATTCAATTTGGGTGGATTTTACCCAAACACCAAAAGGATTTTTTTCATTATGACAATTGCCGCAAAACTCGGCTTGCGCAAAAATGTCGAGCTTTTGAGTTACATGGTGGGGTGATTCAAGACCTTCTTTTGTGCCGTACTTGGTCCGCCCTGGACTTGACACATAGCTAAAATTATAAGGATATTCATCATCCGTTTTAATGGCAGAAATCGTATGGCAGAGATCACAACTGACACTTTCGTTGGCGCGGGAGCCTTCCTCTGGGCGAGGCGGCGTCACATCACCCGCCAGAAAAGCCAGGGGGGCATGGCAACCGTTACAGCCATCAACCGGCCCTTTAAGCTCCGGCACTTTTTCAGCATGCGCGACGGCGAGATCAAAATACTCGATTTCGTCCCAGTGATGCGTGTAAGCCTGAGACATCATCGCCTGCGTCCACTGCATGTAAATGTCAACATGGCAACTGTAACAGGCTTCAGGCTTTTCAAAATCGGAATAATTTCTCGTGCCCAACGCATCACCGCCGGAGACTTGTGCCATTGCAGTTAAATGGAGGGCAATGATGAAGAGGCAGGGCAGGATTCGTTTCATAGTACACCTCAAGATTTATACTTTAGATCGGGATAGTTAATATACAGATTTATTCCTGAGGGGCAAGGAAAAAATTTTAGCAGTGAAATATTTGCAAATCGAGGTAGAAGATCCGAGGTTTGGAAAGAAGAACATAGCATCGTTCAACCGGATATAGATGAGTGATGCGTGGTAACATGGGTGCCACCCGTGAGCGGTGGAGAGAAACAAAAAAGGCGTTGCTGATGGTTCAGCAACGCCTTTTAAATTCGAAAAACCGTTTTACTTATAAAACGCTGACAAACTTTTTACCTTTGCCTTTTGTGATAAAAGTAACGGTTCCATCCATTTTGGCGAACAAGGTATCATCGTTGCCTCTGCCGACATTTTCGCCCGGATGAACTTTGGTGCCGCGCTGACGAACGATGATGCTGCCGGCCGTGACAAACTGGCCGCCATACGCTTTCACGCCCAGCATTTTGGGATTGCTGTCACGCCCGTTTCGGCTACTTCCTACACCCTTTTTAT
>CAYSNA010000235.1:0-8353 GCA_964432185.1 uncultured Cytophagia bacterium | reverse complement strand
TGCTGCCGTCTTTGGATGAGCGCGCCCAGCCGATGAGCGATTTAAGCTCGTGTCCCTCCTCCTCATCGGTATGAAAATCGAATTCGGAATCCACGTCATCCACCTTGCGCAGGCAAACGTAATTGGAACGCCCCTTGACCAGCACGGCTTCGAATTTGACCGGCAGCGCCTTTTGCAAAAACGGGATGTCCTTTTTGATGAGTTGTTCCTGCAGATTGATGGTATTGGTGGAAATGACAATGCGCTCTTTGTTTTTCACCGCCCAATAAATCGCCGGCAAGAGATACGCCATGGTTTTGCCGGTGCCGGTGCCGGCTTCAATGGTGGTGATTTTTTTGTCGTTGAACGCCTGCACAACGTAATCGATCATCTCGATCTGCTGCGGCCGATCCTCATAACCGGACAGCTTTTGCGAGATCAAGCCGCCGGGCTTGAGCAGCTCTTCTATGTCTTCAGTTTTAAGGGGATGCACCTCTTTTTTGGCGAACGGCTCAACGACGGCATAAATATCATCAACCTCATTATTGACGATATAAAACGCCACGCTGAAATCATCCAGCCGCCCGGCAATGTTCAGATCGGCGTCGGATGGTTTGAGAAATCCCGATGGATGATTATGAATAACGACATCCGCCTCTTGCGCAATCTTCATGATGGCAGGCACGGCGCCCTCGTTGCCGCGCGCGACAACTTGAACATCGTGCACACGCAAATCATCGTCCACCCAGCCGACGAAAAACACTTCATTGCCATCGGCCTCGGTTATCTCGTCCCGCATTTTGACGCACATGTCAGCGGCTATGTATTTGGAAATATCGGGCATCGCTGTTTTCATTTTTTCAATTGGAAACAAAACATACGGAATTTGTTCATCAATCCAAACAAAATTAGAATGATTGCACCACAACTTGACACTTTCCATTTTCTGATGTATTTTGTTTGCAACCATTTTGGAGGACATGATGAGAAGGTATTTCGTTTTGATCGCGTGTCTGTTGTTCAGCGCGTTGAATGTAGTAAAAGCTCAAAAGCAATTTGACACGTTCGCACCGGACGGCTCCATGTACATCGGCGTCGATTATTATCCCGAGCACTGGCCGGAGGAGCGCTGGGAGTACGATATTCAATTGATGAAAGAGGCGGGATTTAATGTCGTGAGACTCGCCGAGTTTAGCTGGATCAAACTGGAGCCGAGCGAAGGTACGTTTGATTTTTCCTGGCTCGATCGCGCCATGGATTTATTCGAAAAATATGACATGTACGTTTTTCTCGGCACGCCAACGGCGGTGATGCCGGCCTGGTGCGCGCGCAAGTATCCCGAGACCCTGGCGATGAAGGGAGACGGCACGCGCATTCTCTGGGGCGGACGAAAAAATAATTGTTTTTCCAACGGCACCTATCGTTTGTTGTCGGAACGTATCACGCGCGCGATGGCGGAGCATTACAAAGATGCGCCGAATCTCGTCGGTTGGCAAACGGACAATGAATTTGGCGGCACCGATTGCCGCTGCGACCAGTGCAAAAATGAATTTCAGGATTGGCTGCGCCAGAAATACGGCACGCTGGATGAATTGAACCGCGCCTGGGGCACGCATTTTTGGGGATTAACCTTTCACGCCTGGGGCGAAATCCCGATTCCGGATGATCGCGAGGGCAGCACCTGGAACATGAGCAATCCCAGCGCCGGCCTGGATTGGATGCGTTTTACCTCATGGCTCAATGTGCGCTTTCAGGATGATCAAATTAACATTTTGCGAGCGCTGCATCCGGATAAATTCATCACGCATAATTTTATGGGACTCTTCCAGAACATGGATTATTACGATCTCGCCAAAAATCTGGATGTCGTGTCATGGGATAATTATCCCACATTCGGTGATGCGGACGAGATTCAAATCCCTTACAGCTCGTCTTTTGCCGCGGATGTGATGCGCGGTCTAAAAGGAAAAAATTTCTGGATTATGGAACAGACCGCCGGGCCGCACGGCTGGGGTGTCTTTGGGCGAAACGTTCGTCCGGGCGAACTGGAAAAAATTTGCTTCCAGCAGCTCGCGCACGGCGCCGACGCGCAAATCTGGTTCCGCTGGCGCACCTGCACCGTGGGACGCGAGCAGTACTGGCACGGACTCCTCGGCCACGACGGCAAACCGCTGCGCCGATATGAAGAAGCCAAACAAACGGCAACCGATTATCGCAAACTGCAAAAAATCCTAAAAGGCACAACACCTCAAAACGACATTGCGTTTATATACGATTACGATTCTATCTGGGCGCTGCGCATTCAGCCGGGTTATCCGGATAATTCGTTTCAGGCGGCCATCAGCCGATATTATAACGCGCTGTTTCGCGCCGGCGTCAATGCCGACATGATTCCGCCAACAGCCGATTTTTCAGCCTATAAAGTTATTTTTGCACCGGATTTGTATATCCTTCCGGATGCCGTTGCCACACGTCTGGACGACTTTGTCAAGAACGGCGGTTTACTGGTTACCGATTGTCGCACCGGCATAAAGGACGAAACCGGTCTGGCGCACGAACGCACCCTGCCCGGTTTGCTCGGCGAGGCACTTGGCATTCGGATTGAAGAGTACGAAGCGATCCCCGCAAAAATGTCATATTCGGTTAAAAGTGAATTTGGCGAGTGGTCCGGCATTCAATACGCCGATTGGATCACACCGGAAAACGCTAAAGTTATTGGCCAATTCACCGCGCCATGGCACATGACCGATTTTGCCGCCATCACAAAAAATGACTACGGTAAAGGTCAGGGATGGTATATCGGCACGATTTTCCAGGATGAAAATTCTTACGATACGCTGATCAAAACAATTTTGGATAACGCCGGCATCGTACCGCCAATTACGCCGCCGGTCGGCGTTGAAGTGGCCGCTCGACAAGGTGGTGGTAAAACTTTGCTTTTTGTGATCAATCACACGGATGAAACGAAAACTGTAACAGTGCCACGCGGCAAACGCGAAGTACTCACCAATCGTATCACTGGCGATCAGATCGAACTTGGCCGATATGGTGTGGCTGTTCTGCAGTTATAGGGTGTGCGTGTGAAACGCTTTCAAGGTACATTACACGCATCATACAATTCAATAGGAAATGTCGTTGGTTTTTCGTACCTTGTGTTCGACATTAAGATTTATCAAACATTTGAAGAGTCAGGCGATGTCAAATAATAGATTGACATCGCCTTTTTTTGTGAACAAAATTGAATGGAACAACATGCATTTGGAAAAATTTCGCATACTCGGATTATCCGAGGATGCTCTGCGAACGTTGGATAAAAAAGGCTTTGAAGAACCTACAGCCATACAGGAAAAAGTCATTCCGCTTTTACTGACCAGTGAAATAGACATTATTGGCCAGGCGCAAACCGGCACGGGTAAAACGGCGGCATTTGGTCTGCCGATCATTGAGACAATTTCCGCCGCGGAAAAATCCGTCAAAGCGATTATCCTGACGCCGACGCGCGAGCTGGCAATTCAAGTGGCTGAAGAACTCGCCTCTCTCAAAGGACGCAAAAAATTAAAAATCCTGCCGGTGTATGGCGGCCAGTCCATGGAGATGCAGATCAAGAACCTGCGCCAGGGCGTGCACATTGTTGTGGGTACGCCGGGCCGCGTCATTGATCATCTGAAACGCAAAACCTTAAAGCTGGACAATCTGGATTATTGCATTCTTGATGAAGCGGACGAAATGCTCAATATGGGATTTCTGGACGACATTGAGAAAATTCTCGAGTATTCAAATGAAGACAAACGCACATTGCTGTTTTCTGCCACCATGCCGGAAGAAATTCGCAAGGTTGCCGAAACGTATATGGGCGAATATGAACACATCAAGATCAAACCGCAGCAGCTCACCATAGAGCAAACGGAACAAATTTATTTTCAGGTATCGGAAAAAGATAAATTCGAAGCCCTGTGCCGCATCATCGATGTGGAAGATGAATTTTATGGCTTGATTTTTTGCCGAACGAAAAACGATGCGGATAAAATTTCGCACCGGCTTTTGGATCGCGGCTACGATGCCGAAGCGCTGCACGGTGATTTGTCTCAAGCCCAACGCGAAAAAGTCATGACCAAATTTAAAAAACGGTGGGTGACGATTCTCGTCGCCACGGATGTCGCGGCGCGCGGCATTGACGTGAGCGATTTGACGCACGTCATCAACTATGCCCTGCCGCAGGATCCCGAGGCCTACGTGCACCGCATTGGCCGCACGGGCCGCGCGGGCAAGGAAGGCACGGCCATCACCTTTATTACGCCCGATGAAGAAAAAAAGCTGTTGTTCATTGAGCGGAAAACCAACTCGACGATCCGCAAAGTGCAAATTCCGGGCGTGAAAGACATTATCGAAAACAAGCGCCAGCGCATCATCTCCGAAGTGCAAAATATCGCCGCGCTCGATGCGCTCGACGATTATATGGATATGGTGCATCGTCTGGTCAAAAAAACCGAACCGGAAAAGATTCTTGCAGCGCTGTTAAAATATTCCTTTGAGGACGATCTCGATCCCGGCAATTACAACGAAATTCGTGATGTTGAACCGGTCATCCCAGGCCAAACGCGTCTCTTTATCGCCAAAGGCCGCAAGCACGGCATGACGCCGAAAAATCTCATCACCTTCATTCAAAAGGGCGTCAACATTCAGCCAAAAAAAATCAAAGATATAATGATTCAGGATGATTTTTCGTTTATCAATGTGCCGTTCAAAGAGGCAGAGATGCTTTTGCATCACTTTAAGCACATAAACCGGAAAAAACCGATGGTAGTGATGGCGAAACAAAAAGGCAAAGAAAGCAGGGGAACCAAGACCAGATAAATCTAAAAAGCGACGCACCTGACACGTGCGTCGCTTTTTCGTATTTATTATTTATAAGCGCCATCCATTACTCATCGGCCGCCCCATCAGTTTGTTCGCTTCATCATCATTTACAAACATTTGTCTTTTTTGATCAAATTCGAGCGGCCGGTTCACTTCATAGGCAATATTTCCCATCGCGCACACAACCATGGTGCTGTTGCCGATGGCAATATCGCAAATTGGTTTGGAACGGGCGCGCACCGCGTCGAGAAAATCGCCGTAATGATTATTGCTGTTGTAAAGATGAATCTCACCAGGTTTCATGGTGACTTGCGCCAGGTTTTCCGGCCACGTTTGGAGGAAACCCCGATCGACCATAACGCGTCCGTTTGAACCGATAAACAACACACCATTCACCTCCGTCCCCTCAAACTCCGGCTGGCGCGACATGGTGGTGCCGTTTTCATACACATAGGTAAGATATTTGAACTCGTTGCCATCCGGAGGAATCACTCTGATCGGCCCCCAACCGTCCATGCCAAGGCCCCACTGCGCGATGTCGAAATGATGCGCGCCCCAGTCGGTCATGCCGCCGCCACCATACTCGCGATAGGAACGCCAGTTCGGGAAAATATCGTTGCTCAAATGCGGCGACAGCTCGGAATGGTAACCGCGGCTGGGCGCCGGCCCGTTCCAAAATTCCCAATCCAGATAATCGGGTACGGGAAGTTCCGGCAAATCGCATGGTATGGGTGGACCGCCGATATTGACGGCCACATGTTTGATCTCACCAATATAGCCGTTTCGCACCAGTTCACACGCCAGTCGAAATTTATTATCAGAACGCTGCATACTGCCGGTTTGAAAAACGCGATTGTATCGCCGCACCGTTCGCAGCATCACCTTGCCTTCGTTTATATTATGACACAACGGTTTTTCGCAATAGATGTCCTTGCCGGCCTCCGCCGCATGGACGACGTTGAGCGCATGCCAATGATCCGGCGTGCTGATGACCACCGCGTCGATATCATCCCGTGCCAACAGTTCGCGATAATCCCCTGTCGTCTGAATTCCCGTGCCGCCCACACCGGGATTCTCCGCATAATAATCCTGCGCTATCTTTAAATCACGCTCCAGCTTGAGGGTGTCGACATCACACAGCGACACCACCTGCGTGCCGCGTTCGCGGATAAACGCGCGCAACAGATGCTGGCTCTGTTTGCCGCAGCCAATGAATCCCAGCAAAATTCGATTGCTCGGCGCGTTTTGCCCCAAAACTCGACTCGGCACAATAAAAGGAGCTGCCAATGCCGCTCCGACAACCGATGATGTTTTAAAGAAACGACGACGAGATATTGAGGATGGACGATTTGACATGAGAACTCCCTGCGTTTTTGATTTTTTTTTATTATAGGCATTGCCGGGAATTTCGTCAAGTAATGAAATGCAAAATAAAAAAAAGCGATGCTTTACGTGCATCGCTTTAAAACTTTTGTCTGACGGTTTAATCGTTCGATTGCAGCAACTGTCGCCGCATTAAATTCAAACTGACAACAAAGGCCAGAAGGATGAGCACACCGGCGGTTAAGAACGGAATGCCGACGCCAAAGTGATCAAAAAAGAAACCGGCCCACAACGGACCAAGAATGCGGCCCAGCGCGGAAAATGACTGATTGATGCCGAGCACGCCGCCCTGTTCCTCTTTTGTGGCATTTTTTGAAATGAGCGAGGTGACGGACGGATTATGCAATCCCAATGAAAAAGCGATGAACGCCATAAATATCGTAAAAAAGACGACCTGTTTGAAAATCGGCAGCAGGATGAAAGACAATCCCAGCAGGAGCAGCGAGCCGATGATCAGCTTTTTCTCGCCAAATTTTTTCGAAAACCGGCCGATAAACACGCCCTGCACCGTGGCGCTGATGAGACCGATCATGGCAAAAAAGTAACCGGCCTCTTTGGTGGTATAATTAAACACTTTGTCGATATAGAGGGCGAACACCGTTTCCAGGTTTGAGAACGCCAGATTCACAATAAAAAAGATGAGAAAAAGAATGCCAAGTGTCGGGTGTCGTAACGCGCGCGCCAGATTGCTCAGATTGAAGCGTCGATAATCCCGCTGCGCCGAATTGGATGTATCGACCGTTTCATGCAACGTGAAATAGGCCAAAACCAGCGCCACCAGCGACAAGGCCGACGCGCCGAATAGCGGCAGTTTGAATCCGCCAATATCGGCAAGGATACCACCGGCGGCCGGTCCGAGGATGAATCCCAAACCAAACGCCGCGCCGACGAGCCCCATGCCTTTGGCGCGCTCTTCTTCCGTGGTGACATCCGAAATATAAGCCATAGCCGTGGGCACCGTAGCGGCAAAAATGCCCGTCATGATCCGGCTGAGAAACAGCAGAGGAAGTGTCGGCGCCAGCGCGAAAAAAGCGTGACTCACCGCCATACCGGCCATACTCCATAATAAAATCGGACGACGCCCGATGCGATCCGACAACCGCCCCCAGATCGGATTAAAAATAAACTGCATGGCCGCGGCCGCAGTGATCAGCAAAGCAATCGCTTGACCAATGGTATTGGGATCGTCGAGGAAATCCTGCAAATAAAACGGCACGATAGGAATGATCAAACCAAAGCCCAACAGGTCGATAAAAATGATCAAAAATATGGTTAAGAGCTGTTTTTTGTTCGCGTTCATTTTTTCTCCGGAAAATCTATTTGGAATATAATCGCTATCAAGCGTGAGATATTCCAGGGTATTAAAAACCTTTTATTTTCGCTTCCGCTTTCTTAAAAAGATTGAAATTGACATGTTTTTTTTTAATTTGAAACCAACGTCTGTCTCCAGCGCAAAAGAAGCAAAAGTTAATCCCCGGAGTTGTTGTGGCCCATTTGACATCACGCCGATCCTTTCTCAATCAAACAGCGCTCACGGCTGCCGGCGCCGTGATGGCGCCATCGTTCATCCGGGCAGAAACGGAGCTCGATGTTAAAATCGGCCAAATGCTGATGGCCAATTCTCCAGGGCAAACGCCGGGCGCCGAGATTAAACAATTGATTCGCGACGGTTTGCTTGGCGGTATACTCGTATTCGAGAATAATTTTTCCGCCGCAGCACATCCCAAAGAGTCGCTGCGACAACTCGTGCGCGAGCTACGGCAGATGAGCGCCACGCCGCTGCTCATCGCCATGGATCAGGAAGGCGGCGCGGTCAATCGATTGAAAGAAAAATACGGCTTTCCGCCAACTTTATCAGCCCAATCCCTGGGCACTCGCAACGATTTAACGGCGACACGAAACGCGGCTTTGACAATTGCCGGGACGTTGGTCTCGCTCGGCATCAACCATAATTTTGCGCCGGTGGTTGATGTCAAGGTGAATCCGGCGAATCCGGTGGTCGGCGTCAACAAACGCTGTTTTTCCAGCGATCCGGAGCGCGTGGCCGCGCATGCCGGAGAATTTGTCCAGGCGCATCAGGAAAAAAACATCATCACCACGCTCAGCATATAACCTGAGGGTTCCGCCAATGCGA
>CAYSNA010000234.1:0-8371 GCA_964432185.1 uncultured Cytophagia bacterium | reverse complement strand
GTCCACCTCTCCCTCACTCGCCCACAATTTCACACACTGATTCCAATAAGCCGTCGGCAGATTGATGACCGTCAGTTTTTGTTCCCGGATGATCGAGCTCAACTCTTCCGGCGACCAGACGGTTTTGTCGCGCATATAGAGATCGGCGCCGGCCAGCAGCGTCGGGAAAATTTGTTCGAGCGCCGCATCAAAATTGGTTGAGGCAAATTGCAGCACACGATCGTTCTGCGTCAGCTCAAAATAATCTTTCATGCCCAGCATGTGCTGCACAAATGCGGCATGCGGAATGAGCACGCCCTTGGGTTTGCCGGTTGAACCCGACGTATAAATGATATAAGCGGTTTGCCCGGGTAAAATGCGTGTGTTCACATTGGCGGTGTCGAGTGTTTCCAGTTTTTCCGTCTCATCAAGAAGGACAAGATTGATATTTTTGCCTGGCAGTGATTCGGCATGTGACGACTGGCAAATCACGGTTCGGCAGTGCGAATCGTCCAGCATGTACTCGAGGCGATCCTGCGGATAATCCGGATCGAGCGGCAAGAACGCGGCGCCGGTTTTGAGCACGGCCACCAAACTCATCAGTAAATCAACGGAGCGCTCGACGTAAATCCCGACAATGGATTCTCGTCCGGCCCCCAACTCGATGAGCCGACGCGCCAGTTGATTGGCGCGTCCGTTAAATTCACGATAGGTCACTTTGTGCTCGCCGCAGGAGATGTTCGAATACGGTTGCGCCTCGACCTGTTTTTCAAAGTAGCGGCACATATCAAATTGAACAGTGACGGGCTCGTGCGCCTGTTGATTGTAGTCCTCAAGTAAAAAGTTTTGCTCGTTGAGGGTGAGTATCGGTAGGTCATCGATATGCGAGTCCGGTTGCGAACCAATATATTTCAACAGGGAGCGAATATGCCCGACCATTCTGTCAATACTTTCCGCATCGAACAAATCGGTATTGTAAACGATCTGGCCATCGAGGGTGCCCACTTTCGGTTCAAGGACAAATGTCAGATCGAATTTTGCCGTTGGAGTGTGAAGCTGGAGCGGTTCGATGGTGACATCCGGGAGAACGAGCGGCTGCGACGGGGCGTTTTGCATGACAAACATGGTTTGAAAATAAGGCGGGCGGCTCATATCGCGCTCGGGTTTGAGTTCCTCCACAATCATCTCGAATGGAATATCCTGATGATCATAAGCGCCGAGCGTGGTTTCTTTGACCTTTTTTACCAGATCAAGAAAGATTGGATTGCCGGATACGTCCGCGCGCACAACCAGCGTATTGACAAACACGCCGAGCAACGGTTCGACCTCGGAGCGGTTGCGGTTGGCAATGGGCGTGCCCATGCTGATGTCCGTTTGGCTGGTGTAACGATACAGCAGCACATCGAGCGCAGCAAGTAAAATCATGAACAAGGTCACATCATGTTTTTTCGCCATCGACTCCAGCGCCTGAGTCGTGCTGGTATCTATGGTAAAATATTTAACGTCGCCGTTATGTGTCTGCACTTTCGGGCGTGGATGATCGATGGGCAAATTCAGCGCCGTCGTATCGCCGCCCTGCAGCTTGTCGCGCCAGTAGCCGAGCTGTTTTTCCAGCACTTCACCCTGCAGATAATCGCGCTGCCAGCAGGCGTAATCCAAATACTGAATGGGCAATTCCTGTAATTTTGGCGACCGGCCACTGCCGTAGCTTTCATACAACTCGGCAAACTCGCGGATAAAAACCGTCAACGTCCAGGCGTCGGAAATGATGTGATGAAAAACAACGATAAAGACATAATCGTCCTCGTCCATTTTGACGAGCAGCGTTCGCATCATCGGGCCGGTTTCCAGATTGAACGGCGCCTGCGAAATGGTCGTCGCCTCCTCGTGCAGCGTTGTCTGACGATCCTCAATCGGTTTGAACGTCAAATCCAGTTGCTGCAATTCAATGTGGCTATCCGCCTGAACAACTTGCACCGGTTGACCGTTTCGCGTTTCAAAAACGGTTCGCAATACTTCAAATCGTTGCGACAATTCATCCAGCGCGAATTGAATCGCCTTGACATTGACCTTGCCCTTGATCGATACAGCCGCCGGATTGTTGTACATGGGATTTCCCGGCTCAAGCTGATTGAGAAACCACATGCGCTGCTGGGCGTACGACAGCGGAAAAAATCCGGCATCGCGATTCTGCGGCAAGATGCGCGTTTTTTTCAGATCAACATTTTGTTGCGCCAGCAATTTTTCCAAAAGCTTTCTCTTTTCCGGAGAAAGCTTACTGATGTCTTTAAAAATATCGCTCATGGATGTATAATCGTTTATTTTTGTGAAAGCAGGGCTTGAACTTGTTCATCGGAAAGGCTGTCCACCATTTTCAGTGCCTCGGCGATTTTATCGATTTCCGAGTCCTGAGTCGCTTTAGCCTTTTGAATATTGTCGCTGATCGTCGCAATCGTCGGCGATTCAAACAGGTCACGCAACGGCAATTCGACGCGATACGTATCTCGCATTCTCGATACCAACTGCGTGGCCAGCAGCGAATGGCCGCCGAGTTCAAAAAAGTCATCATAAATGCCGATGCCGTCGATGCCGAGCAGAGCGCCCCATATCGTCACCATATCGCGTTCAAGATCGTTGCGCGGCGCGACGTACGGCGTCGTCAAATTCGGACGCGGCTGGCCGCCGCCGTCCGGTCGAACCACCGCCGTTTCTTCTTCGGCATCAAACAAAATCCATTTTTTAATGCGTTGCGACAAATCACCGGTGGATACAGCAACTTGCGGGAATCCCATATTCTGAAAGATAATATTGAACGCCTTGACGCCTTCCTCGGCATTCAAGACAAAATCCTCAATCTCAAACTTTTTCTCCACGTCGCCGAAATTCCAGCCGTCCCAGTTCACACTTGTCCAGATTGTACCGCCCTTTTTATTTTGAATGCACGCCAGCGCATCGAGATAAGCATTGGCCGCTGCATAGGCATACAATCCCAAACCGCCAAGAACCGCGGACAGTGAGGATTGGAACAGCACAAAGTCCAGCGCATCATTTTTCAACACATCCGCCAGCACGCGGCCGCCATACATCTTGGGGATGAACTGATTTTCGCTGACGTCGCTATCGGTGTCCTGAATGGGGACGCTGGCGCGCTCGCCCACCAGACCGGCGGCGTGAATGACGCCGTTGAGGCCGCCGAAATGTTCGCGCGTCCAGTTGAGGATGTTTTTCATCTGTTTGGTGTCGGCGATATCGGCGTTGAGCACCAGGATTTCGGCGCCGGATTCTTCGTAATCTTGAATGAGCCTTAATTTGTGGCTGATTTTCGGATCGCCTTTTTGCATGAACTGGTCCCACTCGTCGCGTTCCGGCAAATTGAGTTGATCGACAAGGACCAGCTTGGCCTGGTAGTTCATCGCCAAAAATCCGGCGAGCGTCAGGCCGATATTGCCGAGACCGCCGGTGATCAGATAAATGCCCTGCTGGCGCAGAATGCTGGAGGTATCCGTTGCCGTTTCGATCTCAAACGGCTCGAACTGCTGCACCCAGCGCTGCTTGTTGCGATAGGACACGACCGAATCTTTTGATTTGGACTCGAACTCTTGCAACAAATAACGCAAGTTATATTCGTCGGTGTCGATCATCTTGCACCGAATATTGATGTATTCCTGTGGAATCACCTTGGCCGCGCCGATAAAAGCGGCATTTTCCGGATTGACATTCTCGGCGCCGGTTACATCAAACGCCTCGCGTGTGCCAATATTGATGTTAATTTTGCTGGTGACGCCGCGGTGCGCCAATTTCTTCACCAGCCACAACAGGGAATAATAGCCTTTTTGTAGCGAGTTTTTCGCATCACGGCTGGACATGGTCCAGGCATGTACAATACGTTCCGGGACAAATTCCTGCTGCAACAGATGATCAACGAGTTTATCATAGTGCGTCGCATCTTCCGGGCGCAGGACGATTTTATCATCCTCGATATGAAAATCTGAACCGAACTGAACGAGCTTGAATTTATGGTGTCCTTGTTCGAGCTGATGGCGAATGCTCTCATCAATATCCTGATCGACAAAAAACAGATATTTGAGTTTTTTCACATTCTCGTCTGATGAGCGGAACAGGGCGCGTTTCCAGGCCGGCGTATAAAACCAGTCTCTGATCTGATCGCTTTTTCCTTTTGAGCGTCGATATGCGGACGGCGCCGGCTGCACATTCAGCCAGTAGCGTTGCCGTTCAAACGGATAGGTGGGCAACGCAACGCGATGCCGCACTTCATAGGTATCAAAACCTTCCCAATTGACATAACCGCCGACCAACCAGATACGGCCGAGCGTATTGAGCAGAAAGGCTTGATCATTCATTTTTTCTTTGGGATGTCGGATGGTCGACAGAATCACCTGATCCGGCGACACCGCCGAATGACGGCGCGCCAGGGTATTGAGCGTTTTTCCCGGCCCGATTTCAAGATAAATATAATCGAAATCGGTAAAAAGTTCGTTGATGCCGGCGCTAAAGTTTACCGCGGAACGCAGATGTTTGGCATAGTACTCCGGACTGGTCGCCTGTTCCGATGTAATCCACGTGCCGGTGACATTGGAAATATAGGGGATTTCCGGCTCGCTGAAACGAACCTGCGCACATCGTTGCGCAAATGTGTCGATAATCGGTTCCATCATATAAGAATGAAAAGCGTGCGAGGTGTGCAGGCGGGTAAAATTCACGCCGTCTTTTTCCAGTTTCTTTTCGAGCGTTTCAATCGCCTCAAAAGTGCCGCTGAGAACGGTCAAATCTTCAGCATTCATGGCAGCGATATTCAGCGCATCATCAAGATATGGGTGCAGGCTCTCAACGTTCAGATTGACGCTGAGCATGGCGCCGCCGGGCATGCGCTGCATCAAATCGCCGCGCAGCGCTACCAGCTCGAGCGCATCCTCCAGGTTCAACACGCCGGCGCGGCACGCCGCGACATACTCGCCAATACTGTGGCCGATCATCGCCTGTGGTTCAATGCCCCACTCTTTTAACAATTCAGCCATGGCATATTCAACGACAAACAGCGCCGGCTGCGTGTAGCGGGTCTGCGCCAACATCTCTTGCGCGGAGGCTTCGTTAGTGGCGTGCGGATAAATCAGCGTGCGTAAATCGAGGTCGAGCGATTCTTCCAGCAACTCGCAGCAGGTGTCGACATATTTTTTAAATGTCGGTTCGGTCTCATACAGATCACGCCCCATGTTGACGTATTGCGCGCCCTGACCGCTGAACATAAAAACGACGGATTTTTCTTCGCTCTCTTCCGGATGGCTGTACACCATCACGCGTTCGGGGTCAATCGAACCGAGTGTTTGTATCGCATCCAGAGGCGAATCACACACCACAGCCATACGGTGGTTAAAACTTTTTCGTCCCAACTGCAATGTGAACGCCACATCCGCCAGATTTTCATGCGGATTTTTTTCCAGATGTGCGACGATATTTTCGCGAATTTTTGATAGCGCCGCTTGAGATCGCGCTGACAACAGCAAAAGCTGATGCTCGCGCGACTGTGTTGTGGTGACGCGCTTTGGCGGTTCTTCAAGAATCAGATGCACGTTCGTACCGCCAATGCCGAATGAACTGACGCCGGCCAGACGAGGAGTGTCCGATTCCCAATCCCGCAACTCGGTATTGATAAAAAACGGCGAGCTGTCCAATTCCAGTTTCGGATTTGGCTCGGTAAAATTAATACTTGGCGGAATTTTTTTATGCTTGAAGGCCAATGCGGCTTTGATCAAGCTGGTGACACCAGACGCGGCATCGAGATGGCCGACATTGGGTTTGACGGAGCCGATGGCGCAATATTGGGTGCGATCGGTGCGTTCGCGGAACACTTTGGTGAGCGCCGCAATTTCAATAGGATCGCCAAGATTGGTGCCGGTACCGTGTGTTTCAATATAAGTGATATCATCCGGCTCCACGCCGGCGATCATTTGCGCTTCGGCAATAACCTGCGCCTGACCATCGACGCTCGGCGCGGTAAAACCGACTTTGACGGCGCCGTCGTTATTGCACGCCGCGCCGCGGATGACGGCGTATATATTATCATTGTCCGCCAGCGCATCTTCGAGTCGTTTCAACAGCACAACACCGCAGCCGTTTCCGGCAATGGTGCCATTGGCGTCGACATCAAAAGCGCGGCAGGAACCGTCCGGGGACAAAATCATGCCTTCCTGGTAGGTAAAGCCGGATTTTTGCGGAAAGGAGATGGTACAACCGCCGGCGAGCGCCATATCAGACTGAAAGTTGACCAAACTTTGGCAGGCCAAAAAGACAGCCGTGAGTGACGTTGAACACGCCGTTTGTACATCCAGACTGGGGCCGCGCAAGTTCAACTTGTAGGAGGCTTTGGTGGTGACAAAATCTTTTTCGTTGCCGATGGTCACTTGATAACCTTCGGCGGTATCAATTTTTCCCTGAGTCGCCGCCAGGAACGGAATGAGATAAGTATTCATGCCGACGCCGGCGAAAGCGCCGATGAGGCCGGGGAAATTGTCCGGGCAATAGCCGCCGCTTTCCAGCGCTTCCCAGGCGCATTCCAAAAAGAGTCGGTGCTGCGGATCGAGATACTCCGCTTCTTTGGGGAAAAAGCGAAAAAAGGATGCATCAAAGTGATCAGCATCCTGAAGAATACCGCGTGCGCGCACGTAGTTCGGTCGCGAGAAAACGCTTTCATCAATACCGGATTCGCGTAACTCGTCGTCGGTAAATCGGGAGATCGACTCTACGCCACGGCACAGATTGTCCCAAAACTGTTCGACATTTGAAGCACCGGGGAACCGCCCGGCCAAGCCAATAATTGCAATATCCAAACCGGCATAATCACCTGTTGCTGTTTCTTGCACTATGTGTTCTCCTATTCCTCATCTGTTGTCGTTGCGCTGCAAGTGATGCTCGTTGTCGGTCGACGCGTGCTCTGAGTTTTTCCGCGCTTTCGTCCGTGTTCAAGATCTGGAGAAAACGTGCCTGACTGGCAATGGTCGGGTGCTGAAAAAGTTCGACGACCGAAATCGTTATACCGTGTCGTTCCTGCAACAGAGCGTGTAGCTTTATCATCAAGAGAGAATGACCACCAATCTCGAAAAAGTTTTCATGTATACCGATGCTTCGGGTCTCGAGAACGGCCTGCCACGCTTCAGCAATCTTGCGCTCAACATCATTTTTTGGTTTAACAACAGTACGCCCCGGGTTCATTTCGCTCTTGGGTACTGGAAATGATTTACTATCAATCTTGCCGTTTTGCGTGACAGGAAAAGCGATTAAATGGATAAAATTTGCCGGAATCATGTAGTGCGGCAGCCGATCTTTTAGAAAAGCCGCCATATCGTCCCGTTCCAGCGGTTGTCCATGTTCTGTGATGTAGTAGGCGCACAACCTCGGCGATTCACCGCTATCCTGGCGCGCCTGCACGATCACATCGCGGATGGCCGGCAATTCGATCAGCGCGGATTCGATTTCGCCCAATTCAATTCGATAGCCGCGAATTTTTGTTTGAAAGTCAATTCGACCGAGAAACTCGATATCACCGTTGTCGAGGAACCGGACGGAATCTCCGGTTTTGTACATTCGAGCGCCGGATTCCGGACTGTAGGGATCGGGTAAAAACCGAAGCGCTGTGAGTTCAGATTTATTCTGATACCCACGCGCCAGGCTGATGCCGCTGATGAACAACTCGCCCGGCACGCCGACCGGAACCGGCTGCAGTTCACCATCAAGCACATAGAGACGGAAATTATCCAGCGGACGGCCAATGGGCGGATTATCAGCGGACGAACCGGTGACATCCTTTATGGTGGCGCACACGGTAATTTCCGTCGGGCCGTAGGCGTTATAAAAACGTCGACCTTCGGACCAGGACTGAACCGATTCTTTTCGGCACGCCTCTCCGCCGGTGATCAACGAACGCAGCTCGGGCAACTCTTGCCGCGGCAACATCGAGAGAAACGATGGCGGCAGTAACGCCACGCTGACGCGTTCGCGCTGCATGAACTCGACGAATCCTCTCGGTTCGATACGAACCTCGTGCGGCACCAGAACCAGCGCCGCGCCGTTCAGGTGCGCCATCATTATTTCCCACACGGACGCATCAAAACTTGGCGACGCATAGTACAGCACGCGATCCGTCGGCTGAACATCGACAATGCCGCGTTGCACTTCAACAAGATTTCCGATGCCGCGATTTTGCAGCAATACGCCCTTGGGTTTTCCCGTCGATCCGGAGGTATAAATGATATAGGCCAGGCTGTCCGGGAACACCGTCACGTCCGGATTATCGCTCGTTTGGGCTTCAATAGCCTGAATCTCATCCTCATAAACCAGCGTTGAAATATCCAAATCAGCAAGAACATCGCGATAGGCC
>CAYSNA010000233.1:7113-8436 GCA_964432185.1 uncultured Cytophagia bacterium | reverse complement strand
CGCCGTCTATCTCATCATTGGGCGTAAACTTCGCGCCGACATCGGTGTTTTTCACTACGTCACCGTCGTATACGGAACGGCCGCTTTTTTTGCGCTTGGTTTTATGTTCCTCTTCACGGCGCCGTTCGCCGGTTTTACATGGCAAACCTGGGCGTTGCTTGGAGGCATTGCCTTGCTGCCGCAGGTCGTCGGTCACACCAGTTTTAACTGGGCGCTGAAATATTTTTCCGCCACGGCCGTGTCGATTTTTAGTCTGGGCGAACCGATCGGCGCCACTATTCTGGCGTGGTTGATTTTGGGCGAAAAGATCAAGGCCGTTCAATTGTTCGGCGGTTTAGTCATTTTACTCGGGGTGATTATTGCACTTCAAGCTGAAGCGAGACGCCATTCTCAATCGGTCCCATCCCAAAAATGATTTGGTTTTTGCTAATTTTATTCTAAATTTTAAAGATTTAATTTTTTAGGAGAAGAGATGAATCTGACCGATCTGCTGACCGCAGAAGTAATCAAAATTCCTCTCGAAAGTGATGAGAAATTTCAGATCATTGAAGAAATGGTCGATGTGTTGAATGCCGCCGGCCGCATTCAAAATAGAGATTTGGTGCTGAACGCCATACTGGATCGCGAACGCGTTATGAGCACCGGCATGGGAGACGGCGTGGCCATCCCGCATGCCAAGACCGATGGCGTGAACGAACTGGTTGCCGCGTTTGGCGTGACAAAACAAAATATTGATTTTCAATCGATTGACGGCAAACCGGTGCGCATCATCTTTTTGTTGGCCGGGCCGACAGATCAAACCGGGCCGCACCTTAAAGCGCTCAGTCGGATTTCGCGCCTGATGCATCGCAAAGAATTTCGCGATACCCTGGCCGCGGTGCGTACAACGCAAGAGGTCATCGACGCTATTTCCTCGGAAGAACGAAAGTATTTCGCGTTATAAATTGTTTTTCTTATAACAAATACAACGGGTCTCCTTGAGACCCTTTTTTGTTTACGAAAACAGGAGGACGAATCATGCCGTACTGCCCCGAGTGTCGTTATCAATACGTTGAAGGACATAGCGAATGTCCCGACTGCCAGGTTGCGCTTGTCGATGCTCTGCCGGAAAAAGAAGCCGGCGATCCATCGGAAAAGGAATATGTCGAATTGCATCCGCTGCCCGGCCAGGTGTATGCGGACATGGTGAAGGAAGTGTTTGATAAAGAGGGTATCGCCTGCATCATGATCTCGGATGTCATTTCCACGGGCCTGTTGGTGAAGGGCACCGCCGTCCCGGGCAACCAGGTGCGCCTGCGCGTTTACAAAAAAGATCAGAAAAAA
>CAYSNA010000233.1:0-7103 GCA_964432185.1 uncultured Cytophagia bacterium | reverse complement strand
ATAATGTTCCTTTGACTCACTACAGAGATTTTCCCAAAAAGCAAAGCATCTCAAAAAAAGATCAGAAAAAAGCTGAAGAAATTTTGCACAGTATGATGGATCACATATAGGGAAATTATGCTCTACCAATCACTCAGAGGATTTCGAGATGTTTTGCCGGACGAACAGCCGTACTGGCGAACCATTGAAAAAAAGATTTATGAAATAACCGGTTTGTACGGCTATGTGCGCATTGATCCGCCCATTGTGGAGGACACCGCGCTTTTTGTTCGCGGCGTTGGCGATACAACCGACATTGTCGAAAAAGAGATGTATGCGTTCTCCATGGGTGAGGACGGCGAGAGCATTGCGCTGCGGCCCGAGTTTACCGCCGGATTTATGCGCCTCTACCTGGAAAACGGCATGCACAAAAATCCAAAACCGGTCAAGCTGTTTTCGATGGGGCCGATTTTTCGCCACGAGGCGCCGCAAGCCGGCCGATTTCGGCAGCACACCCAGTTTAATGTTGAGGCGCTCGGTGAACAGGATCCGGCTATTGATTTGGAAGTGATGTCCATTGCCTGGCAGCTGTATGCGGAACTTGGTTTTAAGGGATTGACATTTCAGCTGAACAGTACCGGCTGTCCTCAATGCCGTCCATCCTATATCGAAAAATTACGCGATTATTATCAAAACCATGTGAATGAGATTTGCGATGACTGCCGTCGCCGTCTGGATCGCAACGCACTGCGTTTGCTGGATTGCAAAAAAGAACAATGCCAGCCGATCATCGCCGAGGCGCCGGTCATTAGTGAGCATTTGTGCGACGAATGCGATGATCACTTTGACACATTAAAATCCTATCTCGATTTGACCGGACGCTCGTATCAGGTCAATCACAGACTCGTGCGCGGCTTGGATTATTATACCAAGACCGTATTCGAAGTGTGGGCGGCGGGCATCGGCTCGCAAAGCGCCATGTGCGGCGGCGGCCGTTATGACGGACTCATCGAACAACTTGGCGGCGAACCGACGCCGGGCATTGGTTTTGGTTCCGGGATCGAACGTATCATTATGAGCATGAAATCGCTGGGACTCGAACCGGAGCGGCCGACCGCACCGCCGATTTTCCTGGCGCATTTCGGCGATGCCGGTCGACAGGCGGCCATCACATTGACCTTCAAGCTGCGTGAAAACGGCATTGGCGCGATGATGTCCTTTGGCGAAAAAAGCATGAAGGCGATGATGCGTAATGCCAATCGCAATGAGGCGCGCTTTGCGCTGATCATCGGCGACAGCGAGGTGGAAAAAAACGTCGTGGCCGTCAAAGATCTGCAGCAGGGCGGCCAGGTGGAAATCAGCATGGATGAGATTGTACCCTATTTGATCGAACAACTTGTTTAGGTGAAACGGCATGGCGGCTCAATTACATGATCTTCCACCGCTGTCCGAGAATCACGCCAAAAGACTGCGCGTTTTAAAACAAAAAAAACATCGTGATCACGAACAGACCTTCCTGGTGGAAGGTCTTCGTTTATGTGAAGAAGCCGTGTCGGCCGGAACAGACATTTTTCAGGCCGTTTTCACACGAGAGGCTCTGGACCAACCCAGAATTGCCGAGCTGCTGCACAAAATCGTTGCGCAGCAGATTCCGACATTTCTCGCCTCTCCGCGTCTTTTTAACTCGCTGTCGGATGAACCATCCCCCCAGGGCATCCTGTTCGCGATGAAGAAAAAAGCTGTGCTTTCTGTGGACA
The DNA here is from genome assembly GCA_964432185.1 of uncultured Cytophagia bacterium. Taxonomy (GTDB): domain Bacteria; phylum Zhuqueibacterota; class Zhuqueibacteria; order Residuimicrobiales; family Krinioviventaceae; genus Kriniovivens. Next base: position 5,367 of record CAYSNA010000233.1, on the reverse strand, counting down.
ACATGTCCGACAGGCTGGTGCTCGCCTGTGAGAATGTGCAGGATCCCGGAAATCTTGGCACCATTTTTCGCACCGCCGAATGGTTCGGCGTGCACACCATTTTCCTCAGCCCCGGTTGCGTTGAGGCCCACAATCCCAAAGTTGTACGCGGCTCCATGGGAGCGATTTTTCGATTGAATATTATTGAACGCGTTGATTTGAACGAGACACTGCCGCAGCTCAAAATGAAAGGTTATCGACTCATCGGCACAACGCTTGATGCGTCGACTCGGTTGGCCGATATACAGCCCGGCACAGATGTGCTGCTGATCGGCAACGAAGCCAATGGGCTGTCTGCGGCTGTGCTTCCCCTTGTTGATGAGCGCGTCACAATCCCGGGCGCCGGCGGCGGCGACTCGCTCAACGCCGCCATCGCCGCGTCCATTTGTTTATATCACCTTTCCCAGGCGTAGGATTATTTGTGGAACAGTTTGATTCGGATCCTGTACTCGATCCCCGACAAGTTGGTTTTATTCTGTTGATCACGCTGCTGGTTTCTTTTCTTGCCGCCCCCATGATCACACTGTTCCACAACGGTGCTGCCCTGTTGCTTGGCGAGCTGTTTTTAATTCTCCCTGCCGCGGTCTATATCAATAAACTTGATGTCCCATTTTGGACCACGTTTCGGCTGCGCCCCGTGAACATCAAATTGATCGGTGCAACGTTGGTTTTTTTCCTGCCGATTTTTATTTTCATTGATGAACTTGATCGCCTCGTTCAACATGTTTTTCCCATGCCGAAAGACTGGCTGGACTCATTGACCGATCTCGTCCGGTTCGATGGTTTTTTCGAGAGCAGCATTATTATTTTGGCAGCGGTTCTTGTGGCGCCTGTGGTGGAGGAGATGCTGTTCCGCGCCCTGGTGCAGCGCTCCCTGGAAAAATATCTCGAACCCGCCATTGCGATTGTGCTGGCATCCGTGCTTTTTGCGCTGGTGCATTTTAATCCATGGACATCCATCCAAATCACCCTGCTCGGCCTCGTCCTCGGCTACATGACCTGGAAGAGCGGCAGCATCATTCCGGCTGTTGTGTTGCACGGCCTCAACAATCTTTTTTCTCTTTTATTGATGAACGTGGACGAGTCAAAACTGACCTGGTATGCGCGAAATGGCCACGTCAATTTTTTGTGGATTGTCCTGGCGGCGTTATTTATTTTTCCCGCATTTCAGTTTTTTAATCGTATAAATGAAAAACAAAAATAAAAGTTGCTTGCCCCTTTGCGGGATTATTCCTAAATTTAATCGTAAGAAAACACGCTTTCAGAGCTGTTAAAACATCCTCGATTCGCATCAATTTTCTCTGCAAAAGCACACTTTTTTCCTAGTTAAAGTTGTAAACAAGCCGTAATAGGACATTGTCCCATAAAAAGGTGAACATGAAAATTGTAATTTTTAATGATGATCTGCGTTCTGAAATGCAGATGTACCTCGCATTGAGCAATCATTACGAGGTTTCGATTGCCGAGGATGAAGCTGATTTGATGCATTTGCTTGACACTTCATCCATGGACTATACATTTCTTGATTTGAATTACGGCCAGGAGAAATTGAACAAGAATGAAAAGGCATTCCAGATCGCGTCGTTGATTCATCAGAAACATCCACAAACCGCGTTGGTCGGCATTTGTGATCACAATGACGATGAAGTGACGCAGTTGGCTGCAGGACACGGCATCAAACGTGTCGTCACCCGTCCGATAAAAAATCGGGAAATTTTGGACGCGCTGGATTGATATCCTTTTGACTGTTGTTCAAGCCGATGCCCCGCATCGGCTTTTTTTTTGCCGGAAAATGCGGCTGGGCCTTCCCTCAAAGTGACCAGATCTCAACCAAGACATCCGGCGCGATTTCAACGGGGCCATCAGCACAAACAAGTTGATTTTCGTGTTGAATAGATGTAAGTTTCATCATATTAATTGATTGATTTATATATGGCATAGATGCCGCCGCAAGCATCCGGCGGTGTTTGAATGACTGCACATGAGTTTTGAATCTGATTTTCTCGTCATTGGCACCGGTATAGCCGGTTTATCCACCGCGCTCAAACTATCCAGGCACGGTACTGTCGCTGTCATTACCAAAAAGCAGTTGGCGGAATCGAATACGGCTTATGCGCAAGGCGGCATTGCGTCGGTGTTCCATCCCAAAGATTCCTACGAACAACATATTGACGATACCATCAATGCCGGGGCCGGTCTGTGCCGGCGGGATGCCGTACGGCACGTGGTGGAGCGTGGTCCGGCGCTCATCAAAGAATTGGATGACCTCGGCGTCGGCTTTACCCGGCGGCCGGATGGCCATTTCGATCTCGGTCGCGAAGGCGGCCACAACCAGAAACGTGTCGTGCACGTCAAGGATCATACCGGGCGGGATGTCGAAGAGACGCTCATCAACGTCGTTAAAAATACGCCGAATATTATTCTCTTTGAGAACCACGTTGCTATTGATCTGATCACCGAGCATCACGTCTTTGTTCCGACCCAGGCGCGCAGCGCTTCGTTGAACTGTTGGGGCGCCTATGTGTTGGATGCCGGCGAGGGGCGCGTGACGCGATTCACCGCCAAGGCGACCATTATGGCGACTGGCGGCTGCGGTCAGGTCTATCTGCACACAACCAATCCAAAGATTGCCACGGGCGACGGCGTGGCCATGTGTTTTCGCGCCGGTGCGGCGATCGCCAATATGGAGTTCATGCAGTTTCATCCGACAACGCTCTACCATCCGGATGCGGATTCGTTTCTCATTACCGAGGCACTGCGCGGTTTTGGCGGCGTGCTCATCAATAAAAAGGGCGAATCGTTCATGGAAAAATATCACAAGATGGCGTCATTGGCGCCGCGTGATATTGTCGCCCGAGCCATTGACGCCGAGTTGAAAAAAACCGGTGAGCGCTGCGTTTTTCTCGATGTACGACACAGGGATGCGGACGAGCTTAAATATCGATTCCCGCAGATTTATGAAAAATGTGCCGGCTATAAAATTGATATTACCACTGAACCGATTCCTGTCGTGCCGGCAGCGCATTATTCGTGCGGCGGCGTGGTCACCAATCAAAATGGTGAAACGCAAATTACCGGTCTGTATGCTTGCGGAGAAGTCGCCGGCACCGGTGTGCATGGCGCCAATCGGCTGGCGTCCAACTCGCTGCTCGAGGCGCTGGTCTATGCCGAACAATGCGCCGCGTCAGCGGTGGAGTTTAAAACAAGCAGAGAGTTCCATTTTCCGCCAATCCCGCATTGGGATGATCAGGGCACCTTTAACAGCGAGGAATGGGTGCTGATCTCGCATGATCTGTTGGAGATCAAAAATTTAATGTGGGACTATGTTGGTATTGTGCGCTCCAATTTACGCCTGGAACGCGCCTTGTCGCGCATTCGGCTCATTCGCCAGGAAGTGGAAAATTTTTATCGACGGACGACGGTCACGCCGGGGCTCATTGAATTGCGAAATTTGGCCACGGTGGCGCAGCTCATCATCCAGTCGGCGCTATCCCGAAAAGAGAGCCGTGGATTGCATTATACAACGGATTATCCACATCCGCATGACGATCAATTAAAAGATACGATCATTCAACAGCGGTTGATGAAATGAGCGCGCATTCTTGTCCCCTTTGTGCTGCGAGGCTTTATTCTCAACATGCGTTTGCGCTTGAATAAAAAGTTAAACTGGTGCCCTGTCCCGAAGACGTTCCGTTTAAAAAGAGGCTTTTTTGCAGGAGATGCTCCGAAAAATTCTTGTCAGCCAAACTGACGCCATTGCCACGAATTGGGCCAAGCGAGTACAGAAAATTGTCCCGACCTGGGATGCTGTGCGCGTGCGTTACTTTGTGCAGGAATTAACCACGGCGCTGTATATTTTTCTACTTGATCAGAAACTGCAAGCCTCCTTGGGCGCCATCGAAAAAATCATGCACGAGTATTTTCAATCGTCGCAGGATGGAGCGCAGATTATCACCAAATCACTGCTGATCAATCGTTACATCCTGCTCGCCGAGATGACCCGTTGTGAGGACTGCGCCATCAACAGCCTCGAAACATTTGGTTTTCTCAACGATCTGTTCAATCCGCTGATTGTCGCCATTTTTAATAAATATCTGCCGGCCGCCAAATCCAATCAACTTCCCGATGTCTTTGCGCCCTCCTGCGTGACCAATCTGCAATCGCTGCAATTTGCCGGTGTTGGATTTTTTATTCTTGACCGCGATTACAATATCATTTATTGGAGCCACGGCATGGAGCGTATTTACGATGTACCGGCGCGCCAGGTCATCGGGCAAAATCTTTTTATACTCTATCCGAATTGGCAGCATCAGCACAATCTGGCGGAGGCCATCGAACAATCGCTTGAGCGCGGTCATGAAAAAGAGTTTTATTCGATCAAACAGCGCATCGAAAAAATGAGTCTGATTCTGGATGTCAAGATTGTGCCGCTTCGCGACGAGGAGCACAACATTGTGGCCAGCAGCGTATTGGTGCATGACGTGACGGAGCAAAAAAGTCGCGAGAGCGCGCTGCATCGATATGAGCAATATTTTGAAAATATTCTCAATGATGCGGCGGACGCGATTGTGCTGCTGAACGAAAACGACCGCATCACCTTGTGGAACAAGGCGGCGGAACTGTTGTTCGGCTATAAAGAAGATGCGATGTTTGGCAAAACCTTGACGCGCATCACGCCGGAGCATCCGAACGCCCAGCAAGAATTGGCGAAAATGGATCAGATAATCCGCGATAAAAATGTTATTCGCAATCAGCGCATCGAATTTATCTCCAAGGACGGCCGATCCGTTTTGGTGGAAATGACCCGCACGGCGCTGCGCAACCAGCGCGGCGATTTTATTGGCAGCAGCGTCATTTTTCGCGATATTACCCAGCAGGAACAGTTGCGTCAGCAGGTCTTTCAATCGGAAAAATTGTCCGCTGTCGGAACGTTGGCCGCCGGTATTGCTCACGAGGTCGGTTCGCCGTTGACGAGCATCTCCTCCATCGCGCAAATTCTGCAAATGAAAATTGACAATCAGGAATACAAAGATAAACTCGGGCTCATTCAGCAGTCCATTGATCGAATCTCCAGAACCGTTCGAACCCTGGTCGATTTTTCGCGTCCCGTTGCCGAAAAGGTCGAAAATATTTATCTGAATAATGTCATTGAGCACGTCATTCGCATCATCAAATACGACAAACGCCTCAAGCATCAAAGAATTGAAACCGAGTTGGAACCGTCCATCGGCGTGACGCGCGCCAGTTTTGATCAAATTTTGCAGGTTTTTATCAATATCTGCTTGAACGCCGCTGACGCCATGGAGGGTCAAAAAGCCGGTTTGCTGA
>CAYSNA010000232.1:0-8448 GCA_964432185.1 uncultured Cytophagia bacterium | reverse complement strand
TCCGTAAAAAATTCCGGATATTCTTCCTGCCATTGTCTGCATTTTTCCATCAACATTTTATTGGACGAATATTTTTTATGCAAAAAAAGCTGATGGATTTTTTCTTTATTTTTTTCCCAAATCGTTTCGATATCCTCATTCTGTAAAAGGTCACCCAGGCGGAACAAAATCGCTTCGGCGGCTTTCATAAATTCCGTATCATTATGGCGACATTCTTCCAGCTGTCGTCTTTTCTTGTAGCCCCAATAACCATGTGAATGATCCGGATACTTTAAGGCTTGCGAATGGCCAACACGCAAGGCAATCGCGTCTGTTATCCAATTAGGGGGATACCACCACAGCGGGCAGCGGAGAGGGTTCTTTTTTTTACTGCGTCTGACTTTTACCAGATTGTTCTCTCTGTGTTTACGACCGGAAAAATTTTGATGCGCCCATGTATCTGACAGCGTATGTAAAGCAATGCCGAGCCGATAAAGAAAGAGATCACCGTTGTCTTTTGCGGCTTCATCGAACAGCATTCGCGCAAAAAGCGAGTCCGGCTCTGTGATGTAGGTGAACGTTTCCTGATGATCCACGGGAAACGGTGGAATAAAATGGAACGGAATGTGGACTTTTTTATTGACTTCCCAGTCTTTGGCCTCAAAACCATTGTGGGCCGTTCGTACCGTATCAAAAACAAAATTGCCAATTTCCACGGGCTCGCTATCTGTTGAATCATCCACATATTGCGAGCAATATGCAATGATCTTGGCGTTTTCCCTGGAATAGCCGGCCAGATTGGCGAGCACAAAAATGCAGTAATAATGAAAATCGATTTGCATGACTGTCCCCCAGTCTATCTGTTGATTTTATCAAAAAGTTCTTTGGCTGTCGAATAAATAACGGGTTTGAAGCCCATTTTATTGATCAAATTAAAATTCTTATCCAGCGGATTTTTTTCTTTAACGACTTTTTTGAGAATGTATTGGATTTTCTTTAAAAGCGACGTCATTCTATTGTAGCTCAAAACCGAACTGGGGATTGGATAATCCGAGCCGAATAACAGACGTTCATGCGCTATCTCTTTGACGATGTAACGCATTTTGCGGCGCCGAAATGTCGTAGCGACAGCGGAGAGATCGGCGTACAACTTCCAGCCTTTGTCGTCCGCCTGTTTCATCATCTCCTTAAAATCATTGTAATCGTCGAGATATTCTTTTTTCTCCAGTTTGCCCCAGTACGGCAAAGCACAGTGAGCCAAAATGACGATTACGCCCATGTCCAGCGCACGGGTCAGGAACTTGGGATTATTGTACTCATTGTATTGCGCGGCCGAGGTCGGAATGGCATATTCCGGTCCGGCATGACAGAGCAGCGGCAGATTGTGCCTGGCGAGTTTTTCATAAAAAGGAATACAGAGTTCGTGCGACGGATCAATTTGCTGGGACGATGGAATCCATTTGTTCAGTACTGCGCCGTTTTCGATGCAAAAATCCAGTTCCGCCTCCCAGTCTTTACGGTATGGATGCACCGACGCGCCGAATAAAATTCGCTCATACTGGTGCGACAAATTCGCTATATACGAATTGGGAACATACATGTGCGTCCATTTTTTGTGCGGCGCACCGAGAAGGTCATAGACTTCGTCCATGGCCAGCAGCACGGTCTGATGGACGTGATCGGATTGGTTGATGGCATCAAGAATAACCTGACGCGCCCGCTCCGCGGTCAGCTCTTCAAAAAGTGATTTTGTGACGGCACGCATGAGAAGAAATGCAGGTGTTTTTTCGAACGTTTTCGACCAATAGCAGCCGGTTTCCGGATCGCACGGCGATCCATAATGAACGTGACAATCAATAACGTGCTCAGACATAATGCGCTCCCCAAATTAATGTTAATATGCACATCATCTTGCAATAGTCGCTGGCAGAACGTCCCCTGTTGCAGTATCAATCTCTTGAGATAAAGATAAAAAAAAATGGCAAATTTCCCAAAAATAAAAAAGGCGGCCTGTGCAGACCGCCTGGTTTTATCATCCCATTACGACTTTTACGGACACAATCCCGGATCCGGAACCGGGCGGGATAATGGTGCCGTTGATTTCGGCGCCGTCCACCACAATGGATTTGACGCCTTTGGAGACGCCGTGCGGATTTTCAATCGATATCTCATACGTCGTGCCGCGGTACTGGCGCGTGACCGAATAGGCTTTCCACGATGTGGGTATACACGGATCGATTTCCAGTCCGTTCAATCCCGGTTTTACTCCTAGGATGTATTGAGTGGCGGAGATAAGCGACCACGAAGCTGTGCCGGTCAGCCAACTGTTTTTGCCTTCGCCGGGAGTCGGCGCGTCGCGGCCGGCGGTCATTTGACTGTAGACGTACGGCTCGGCACGGTACGTTTCAATCTGTTCTTCTTTTTTAGACGGGCAGATGCTGTGATAATACTCCATTGCCTGATCGCCGTTTCCGACAATGGTTTCGGCAATTTGAATCCACGTGTTGTTGTGCGTGAAAATACCAGCGTTTTCCTTGTAGCCGGGCGGATATGATGAAATTTCTCCCAGCTCAAGTTGATACTCCTGGTACGCCGGCTGCTGTAAAATGATGCCGTTTGGCGTGGCCAGATGTTGTTTCACGCCGGCCAGCGCTTTGTGCGGAAATCCTTCTGCCAAACCGATTTTGCCGAGCGAGCACCAGCCCTGGCTTTCAATAAAGATTTTGCCCTCATCACATTCTGTTGAACCGATTTTTTTACCAAAGGCATCGTAAGCGCGAAGATACCAGTCGCCATCCCAGCCATGCTGCAAAACAGCGGTTGACATGTCATCGTACACTTTTTTAATCTCCACTGCCTTGTCTTCCAGTCCGAGATGTGCGTAAATATTCTCCAATTCCAAACAGGCCGCACAGAACAGGCCGGCGATCATCACCGATTCGGCGATAACGCCTTCGTCCGCATCGCCGGCAAGTTGGAAGCTTTCTCCCGGCGTATCGGAAAAACAGTTAAGGTTGAGGCAGTCGTTCCAGTCGGCATGGCCGATGAGCGGCAGGTTGTGCGGCCCGCGATGTTTCATCGTATAAGCGATGGAAATATCGAGGTGATCGCGCAACGTGCCGGATTTGACATCCTGGTCCGCAAACCCAATCTTCTCATCCAGGATGGTAAAATCACCGGTTTCCTTCAGATAGGCTGACGTGGACAGGATGAGCCATAACGGATCGTCGTTAAAGCCGCTGCCCATGTTGGCATTGCCCTGTTTGGTGAGCGGTTGATACTGATGATAGCAGGTGCCGTCCGATAACTGCGTCGCTGCGATATCGAGAATGCGTTCGCGGGCGCGTTCCGGAATCATGTGCACAAAACCGAGCACGTCCTGATTGCTGTCACGATAGCCCATGCCGCGGCCAATTCCGGATTCGTAAAATGATGCCGAACGCGACATGTTAAAGGTCGTCATGCATTGATATTGGTTCCAGAAATTGACCATACGATTGACGTGCTCGTCCGGCGTTTGGGTTTTGTATTTTGACAAAAGCGCGGTCCAGCTCGCCTTTAGCTGGTTCAAAGCGGCATCGACAGCGGCTGATGTTTCATACTTTTTCTTAATCGCCTCGAACGGCGCTTTATTGATGACATGTTTTTTGATGAATTTTTCCTCTTTGGGATTTTCAACATAACCCAAAATAAAGTGAAAACGCTTTTCCGCGCCCGGCGCCACATCGAGATCAATCTGATGCACGCCGACGGGCGCCCATCCATACGCAGTGCTGTTGCTGCACTGACCGGCCAGTACGGCCTTTGGTTCATGCAATCCGTTGTGAACGCCAACAAAGGCGTCGCGGCTGGTATCGTAACCGCTGGTTTTTATGCTGGAAGAAAAGTAGGCAAAATGGTTGCGACGCTCCCGATATTCGGTTTTGTGAAAAATGGCGTCGTTTTCGATTTCCACCTGACCGATGGAAAAATTACGCTGGAAATTGGTTTGATCGTCCCAGGCATCCCACAAACACCACTCGACAAATCCCCATAAACGCACGGATTTGGTTTCATCCGACAAATTGCGAACTTTGACATCCCAAATTTCCACTGCATCATCGTTCGGTACGAAATAGGTGACTTCAACGCCCAATCCATTTTTATGGCCGCGAATGATCGAATAGCCGGCGCCGTGTCGGCATTCATAATAATCGAGTTCGACTTTCATCGGTTTCCACATGGGATTCCATACCGTATCGCCGTCTTTTATATAAATATATCGGCCGTTGCTGTCGAGCGGCACATTGTTATAACGATAGCGGGTGAGCCGGCGCAATTTGGCATCCATATAAAACGTATAGCCGCCGCCAGTATTGGAGATCAGCCCATAAAAGCCGTTACTGCCCAAATAATTGATCCATGGCAGCGGCGTATCGGGGCGAGTTATCACATATTGCTTATTCTCGTCATCAAAGTGACCATACGAGTTCATCTTACGTCCTTTCTTTATAAAGCGGTTGTTTTTTGGACAAAAATACAAAAGTGAAGAAAAGTGTCATGCCTATAAAAAATAAAAAAGCCGAGGTGCCGACTTTGAGATAGTGTGAATAGGTCGGATTCGGCGTCAGTGTTGATTCGGCCGGATTTTCAGAATTGTAGTAAACCGTGATGGATTTACCAGCGGGATAAAGCGCTACAAGTTTTTCGGCCGCATCAAGGCGGTTCATGCGTCCGCCAAAACCCGGGATGTTCAAAAAGGATGATCCATGAAATGTTTCAACATCGACAACAAACTCATATTGAATATCCGGCCGAAAGGCGCGCCCACCCACAACGTGTGAGGTTAAAATTGTGCCTTCAACGTGCGGCCATTTTAACTTTTCAATTGCATCTGCAAGTTGAGAAGAAAATATGGGCGTTAATATCAAACCAAAGACAACGATTAAAATAATGCCAATCACCAGCACGGCTTTTGGGAAAACGAATTCCGATCGTTTCCTTTTAGAAACCACATAAATGAAAAAGGATACGAGACCGGCCGTTACTATCACAAAAAGCATAATATATTGAAGCAGCATCAAAAATCTCCGGATTGGTAGCGTAATTTAAAAAATCAATTTAAGAGATAAAAGCCATTTGGCAGAAAGTGCAGCTTCTATTCTACAATGCGAAAAAAAAATATTCCGATTGTCCGAAACGTATTAAAATCTCCTCACGTCAGCCGATTAGCAAAAACAACAAGAGCCCGGTTAAAAGGGGAACGGACAAGTTATCGATGCCACTCGGCGAAATGGCCTCGGCGATTGTAGCGGCAACCGCGGCGATGAGCGACAATGTTAGAATGGTTTGGTTTGTCAATACAACACTTGCCGGACTGATGGCTGATCCCGGGACAAGCCACAATGATAAAAAAACAGCCAGAAAACTAAAAATAAACATGGCTACTGATCCAACGACGGATTTGCTGTTACCGAATATGTGGAATGTTTTGCTGTTGATGTGGCGGCCGAGCAGCGCTGCAGCGGCATCGCCAATGGTCATGGCCATGCAGCCGGCGATGGCGATGGGAAGCCGGTCGATCAGCGCATCGGTGCGCCAAAAGGCGAGAAAAAGAATGGTGATGGAAAAAGCAAAATAGACCGTACCGAGCGATGATTCGTCATCGTCCATCTGTTCGAATGATTTTTTTAAACTGAAAATGTAATTGAGAACGATAAAAGTGGCGAACGGAATGATGCCAAAGGTCCAATGATCAAAAATGGCCACAATGGCCAGCGTCCATAAACCGGCGCCGATATGAATAATTTTACGGGTGATGAATTGCGATATGGCGAGCTTTTTACCGATTGCTTCGACGATCAACAACAATCCAAAAGCGTAAATATAAGACAGCCCCAGTCCAAGAATATCCGCTTTCGTCATGTAACCTCCACAAAAAAATCCGACACCATTGCTTTTTATGTGCTGAAATATAGTGATTTTTCAGCACATAAAAAAACGGATGCTGCCGGATTTGAGCTTAGGCCATGATGGAATAGCCGCCATCGATAATGATGGTTTGACCCTGAATCTGGTTGGAAAATTCACTACACAGATAAAGCGCCACATTGGCGACATCATCGGGGGTGGTCAAGCGGCCGGTAGGCGTTCGTTTTTCGGACTCGCCCAGCAACTCGTCGCGGTTGGGAAAATGCTTCAGCGCGTCTGTGTCCACCGTACCGGCGGAGACGGCATTGACTTTGATGTTTTTCGGCGCCAATTCAAGCGCGAGGTGACGAATGAGCGATTCGAGCGCCGCTTTGGATGCGCCAACCGCTGCATAATTGTGGATGGCGCGAATAGAGCCAAGACTGGAGACGGCGATGATTGTGCCACCCTCTTTCATTAACGGCACAATGTGTTGCGACAGCGGCAACAGCGTGCCGGCATTAATGTCCATGGTCCAGTGCCAGTGGCGCTCGGTCAATTCCATCGCCGGTTTCAACACACCGGATGCGGCGTTGCTGATGAGAATGTCCAGTTTGCCGAATTTTGTTTTGATTTCATCCACCATATGATGGATGTTATCATGTTCCGCCACATTGGCTCGGATCGCCAGCGCTCTGACGCCGTACGATTCGATCATTTTGACGGTTTCGTCGGCAGCCGTGCGTTGACGCAGATAGTTGATCGCCACATCAGCCCCGGCTTGCGCCAGCCTGACGGCGATCGCCCGTCCAATACCGCGTGAACCTCCGGTGACAAGCGCAACTTTGCCTTTTAACGAAAGACTCAAATTTTCCATAGTTAGGATTCCCTTTTCATTTTTCAAAAATAACCAACTTCTTTTCTATAGAATGATTGTTTGACACCAACCGATAAAAATACACACCTGATGGAACAGTTCTGCCGCTCATATCCTTCCCATCCCACAACGTTTTATACAATCCACCCTGCATGGAACGATCAACCAGTGTGGCTACGCGCTGTCCAAGGATATTATAAACCTGAATAGATATCGGGTGTGGACCGTCCAGTTGCGGCACATGGTACAAAATCTCAGTTTGTCCGCCGGATATAAATGGATTGGGATAGTTTTGTGATAGAAAAAAATCAAAAGGATTAACACCCGGCGGCGATGGATCCGATACAATGTCAAACTCTTTGAGCAGCCAGTTATTGGGATCGATTGTGAGACTTTGCGGTTCGGCTGTCAAATCAACATAAAAGGTCTGCTCCGCAGCAGACGATACCAGTGTGTCCAGGATGGAACCACTGGTCGTTTGAAAGGCAATTTCAATTGGCGCTTTAAACTGAAAAGAAGTCCACTGCTGCTGTTTTATGGTCACAGCCGTTGTAAACTGGCCATCATTGCTTGTGGTGTAATCCCAGGCAATATCAAAATCCGGGTAACCGGCTTGATAAATCCATTGATCAAAGAACCAGTCCAAGTTCTGCCCCGATTGATCCTCGGCCAGCTGAATGAAATCAGAGATCGTCGCATTATCATAGGCAAACGTGTGAGCCCAGGTTTGGAGAGTCTTCCAAAAGGCCGCATCGCCGATCGTCCATCGCAACATGTGCAACACCCAGGCGCCTTTTTGGTAGATGGTGCCGCCCCACTTGTAATCCGGATCATAGATGGGAAAATGGCCACGGCGCGACACCTCTCCGAGATAAATGCTTTGCAGCGCATCCATGTATTCAGCGAGATAGTCCTGGCCATACAGCGATTCAAAATAGAGCGCTTCGGAATAGGTGGCGAATCCTTCATTGAGCCAAATTTCCCGCCAATCAGACAGGGTCACCAGATCGCCCCACCAGTGATGCGCCAGTTCGTGCGCGACAATATAATCGTAACGATTATCGCCAGTGATGAGCTGGTACGAATAGGTCGTCATCCCCTGATGCTCCATGGCGCCGCGATTATAAGCTTGCGCCATGGCGTAACGATCAAACGGATAAGGAGAAAAATTCTTTTCAAAAAAGGCCATCATCTGTGGGAGATGTTGCCAGTCCGTTTTGGCCGCAGCAACGGATGCTGGAAAAACATAAAATTCCAACGGAATTGTGTGTCCGGCAATGGATTGATAATCCTGTTCCAGCGTCACATACTGGCCAACAGCAATGGCAATCAAATATGTGGCAATGGGATTGTTTTCCTGCCAGTGAAACGTTTTGCTTTCCGCCTGAGCCGTGGTTGAGATGAGCACTCCATTTGAAAAGGCGTCAAAACTCTGTGGGACGGTCAGACGAAGATCCAGCGTCGCTTTGTCGTACGGCACATCGTGCGACGGAATCCAGTGGCGCAACATGGACGGATCGTCCGAATTTAGCCCTTCCCCTACGGTATGCGCATAATCGTTGACGAAAAAGAAACCGCCAAAGCCATCGTTACCCGGCGTACCGCTATAGTCAATGATGAGAGACAGCGGAGAGGTCGGCTTTTCTATCTCAAAATAGACCTTGTCTCCGGCTTTAAAAAAACTGATTTGCTCACCATTGAGC
>CAYSNA010000231.1:0-8493 GCA_964432185.1 uncultured Cytophagia bacterium | reverse complement strand
ATTTTCTTCTGGGTGGCGCGTATGATCATGGCGTCCCTGGAATTTATGGGCGATGTGCCATTTTCCGACGTCTATTTTAACGGTATGATCCGCGACCTCAAAGGCCGCAAGATGTCCAAATCGCTCGGCAATTCGCCCGATCCATTGTGGCTGTTTAACGGCGCGGATGCCAAAGATATTGGCCATTTTATTAAAGATAATGAATCTGCCAAAGACGGCATCCCGGCGTACGGCGCAGATGCCGTCCGGTTGACCATGCTCTATTCCACGCCGCTTGGCGGCGACATTCGCTTCGATCAGGCGAGCTGCGAACTCGGCCAAAAATTCGGCAATAAACTCTGGAACGCCAGCCGATTTGTGCTGATGAATCTCAAGGAAGGCGATCAACTTTTATCTCTTGATGAGATTTCTGAAAACGAATTGGTGCTCGAAGATAAATGGATTCTCAGCCGATTGAACAAGGCGATTCACGTCATCAATCACGCGCTGGTTGAATTCAAACTGAATGATGCGACGCATGCGCTCTACTCTTTTGTCTGGTCCGAGTATTGTGACTGGTACATCGAACTGGCGAAAAACCGGTTGTACGATGATGGCAATGAACGTGGACAACTCGTTGCCAAGTCGATGACGCTCTACGTGCTGGATACGATTCTCAAACTACTGCACCCGTTCATGCCCTTTATTACCGAGGAAATTTGGCATGCGCTGCCGAACAATTCGGATGATGATTTTATTTTGTTTACCGCTTATCCCACGGAAGATGCGAGCCGACAAGATACGGCTGTTGAGCGTGAGATGATTCTGCTGCAGCAGATTATCGGCAGCGTTCGAAATATCCGCGGCGAGATGAATGTGCCGCCGGCCAAAGAAGCGGATCTGATTCTTAATACAACCGATGATGAAAAACTGGCCGCGCTAAAGAATAACGACATTGCCATCAAAAAAATGGGACGGATTGGAGCCATCAGTTATAATACGCAGCGTCCCGAACTGGCGGCAAGCGGCGTTGTTCAGGGGATTGACTTGTTCATTCCACTGGCGGAATTGATCGATATTGATGTTGAAAAGAATCGTCTCGAAAAAGAAATCACCCGACTCGAAGCTCAGCTCGAAGGATTGTCAAAAAAACTGTCGAACGAGAGTTTTGTGTCGCGAGCGCCGAAAGAAGTCGTGGACAAAGAAAAGCAGAAAAAAGAGGATTGGGAGACCAACCTGAACAAGCTGAAAGCCAGCTTGCAAGTTCTGCTCGGACACTAATTGAAACGTGCTAAACTCATCCCGGCACCATTTGTGGATGAGTTTTTCTTTGGAATGATAAGGAACATGGCCATACCTTTCAAGGTATAAGCTTCAATTTAATTTAAAGTGGGAAACGTGCCATGAAAACATTATTGATTTTGGTGCTGCTCGTCGGTTCGGTTTTGGCGGCTGATCCGCAAGTGGCGGTAACAATTTACAACGATAATCTGGCGCTGGTTCGCCAGGTTGGCGAGATTCGTTTTGACGCAGGAGTGCAGGAATACAAGTTTGTTGATGTCGCGGCGCAGATTGATCCGACATCCGTGCATTTCAAATCCTTGACCGATGCGACCGCGATCTCGCTGCTGGAACAAAATTACGAATACGATCTGGTTGGAACGGACCGGTTGCTGCAAAAATATATTGATCAGAACGTGACGATCTCCATCAGAGAAGGCAGCACCGAAAACGGCAGACTGCTCAGCGCCATTGGCGGCGATGTTGTGCTTCAGCTTGATAATGGGCAAATTCGTGCCGTGAAAAGTTCAGCCCTCGAGAGTGTCATTTTTCCTGACTTGCCCGACGGTCTGATCACTCGCCCAACATTGGTATGGCTGGTGAATGCGACTAAAGCCGGCTCGCATAAAACCGAGGTCAGTTATCTAACCGGCGGCATCAACTGGCACGCCGAGTATGTGGCCGTGGTGAATGATAAAGACACCGAGCTGGATTTGGCCGGTTGGGTGTCGGTGGAGAATAATTCCGGCGCCACCTACAAAAATGCCAAGCTCAAGCTGGTGGCCGGTGATGTCAATCGCGTGCAGGAAGCGCCGGTTTACCCCATGCGCAAGCAAATGTACGCTATGGCTGTCGCTGATGAAGCGGCCGGTTTTGAGGAAAAAGAATTTTTTGAATACCATCTCTATACTTTACAACGCCCGGCGACTATCAAGGATAAACAGGTGAAACAGGTATCGCTGTTCGATCCGCAAACGACCAACGTCCAAAAAGTGTACAGCTTTGATGGCGCACGAAACGGCAAAAAAGTTAACGTAACACTCGAGTTTGATAATAAAAAAGAAAACGGTCTCGGGATGCCCTTACCCAAAGGCAAGGTTCGCGTTTATAAAAATGATGCGGACGGCTCCCAGGAATTCATCGGTGAGGATGCGATTGATCACACGCCAAAAGATGAGACCGTGCGCCTGACCATGGGCAATGCGTTTGATGTGGTCGGCGAGCGCGTCGTCACGGATACGCAAAAAATCAGCAAGCGCAGTACACAACAAAAAGTCGAGATCACGCTGCGCAATCATAAAAATGAAAAAATTAACGTCACGGTCATCGAGCACTGGTGGGGCGATTGGAAGCTGGTCGGCACCACGCCGCCGGTGAAGAAAAAAACGGCTGACCGTGTCGAGTTCAACGTGGCTGTCCCGGCGGATGGCGAAACGACGTTTGAATATACTGTTCTTTCTCAATATTAAAACGCGACACGATGGGTGCTCAGCACGAGAACACTCAGCGAGTGAAAGCGAAACGAAGTTTCCTCGATCAATCGGTTGAAGTATTATCTTCGATTGGACCGAAACGCGCCGTGGCGTTGAGTCAGGCTGGTGTGGATACGTTGGAAGATTTGTTTTATTATTTTCCGCGCCGGTATCTCGATCGCTCGACCGTGACGCCGATTCGTAACCTCAAGGTTGATGAAGAGGCGACGGTCGTCGGCCGCATCATTCAGGCTGATGTGCAGATGGGCCGCACGCATCGTTTTGTGCTGGTGCTCAGTGATGACACGTCGTTGCTGCAGTGCGTCTGGTTTTCGCATGTACGCTACTGGCAGAAAAAGTTTGTCGTGGGCGAGTGGCTGGCGGTGAGCGGCAAAGTGTCGCGTTTCGGCCAGTTTCAGATGACGCACCCGGAATTCGATTTGCTCGGCGATGATAAAGAGGGCAGCGGTTACAATACCGGCAAAATTGTCCCGGTGTATCCATCCGGTGAGGTCTTGAGCCACGCCGGATTTGACAGCCGAGGATTTCGCCGGCTGTTGAACCGATTGACCAGTAATTTTGCGGAAAAGGTTGAAGAGATTTTACCGGCTGACCTGCTCCAGCGGCAGCAGCTCGTCTCGCATAAAACGGCGTTGGTGGATGTCCATTTTCCAGCCAGTTTTGAAGCGCTGCAAAAAGCGCGACATCGTCTAAAATTCCAGGAGCTGTTTTTTATGGAATTGATGTTGGCGTTTCGCCGCCGGCAATTTCGCACCAACGTTCAAGGCATCAGCTTTGACAAGGTGGGAGACAAAATGAAACAGCTTGTGGATTCGCTGCCGTTTGAGCTGACCGATGCGCAAAAACGCGTCATGCACGAAATCCGCGCTGATATGAAATCATCGGAACCGATGAACCGATTGCTGCAGGGTGACGTCGGATCCGGAAAAACCATCGTCGCCCTGCTGACCATGTTGATTGCGGTGGAGAATGGCTATCAGGCCGCGATTATGGCGCCGACGGAAATTTTGGCCGAACAGCATTTTCTCAACATCTATCACATGCTGGAAGCGATTGATGTGCATACGGTGTTGCTGCTCGGCGGGCAAAAGAAAAAAGTGCGCGAGGACGCGCTAGCGGCGATTGCCTCCGGTACCGCGCAGGTTGTGATTGGAACCCACGCGCTGATTCAGGAAGGCGTTCAGTTTGCCAATCTCGGCGTGGTCATTATTGATGAGCAGCACCGATTTGGCGTTCTACAGCGCGCCACGCTGATGGAAAAAGGCCGCAATCCCGATGTGCTGGTGATGACGGCGACGCCGATTCCGCGCACATTATCGCTGACATTGTATGGTGATCTTGATGTGTCGATTCTCGATCAATTGCCCGCCGGACGTAAACCAATCATCACCGGCTGGCGTCCGGAGTCGCAGCGGAAAAAAATCTATGATTTTGTGCGCGAACAGGTGAGCACGGGCGCGCAAGCCTATGTCGTTTTTCCTCTGGTGGAAGAGTCGGAAAAAATTGATCTTCGCGCCGCCACCGAAAGTTACGAGGCTATGCGCGAGACGACGTTCAAGGATTTTCGCCTCGGACTATTGCACGGCCGGATGAAAAGTGAAGAGAAAGAATCGGTCATGGCCGATTTCAAAGCCGGCAAACTGGATATTCTCGTGTCCACCACAGTCATCGAGGTTGGCGTTGATGTACCAAACGCCACGGTGATGGTCATTGAACACGCCGAGCGATTCGGGTTGTCGCAACTGCACCAGTTGCGCGGCCGCGTTGGGCGTGGTGATAAACAATCTTACTGTATTCTCGTCGGCTACAATCAGTCCAGCGGTGAGGCGCGTGATCGTCTTAACGTGATGGCCGAGACAACGGATGGTTTCAAGATCGCCGAAAAAGATTTGGAACTTCGCGGTCCCGGCGAATATTTCGGCACCAAACAGAGCGGCTTGCCGGATTTGAAAATTGCCGATGTCATTGAAGATATTGATATTTTGAAAACTGCGCGACAAGAAGCGTTTGACCTTGTGGAGCGCGATCCAAGATTAAGTTTGTCCGAGCACGCCAATACGGCGAGCTTTTTCATCAAACATTTTAAAAATAAATACGACCTGGCCTGGGTGAGTTGAACGGATTGAGTGTTGGATTGTATTTAGGTTGTAAGAATATATCGAGTCTTTTTCTCTAGTCAGAGAGGTAAGTTATAGCTGTCGCCAAATTGATCACAATCGGAAAATCGAAAGGCATTCTTTTTCCCAATGAAATTTCAGAACAATTTGACTTTGAGGAAAAAATGCCCATCGAAATATGCGAAGAAGGCTTGCTCATTAAGACTCGTCCGGTACAGAAACTTGGCTGGGAAGATACTTTTAAAGAGATGCGCGTCAAAGATGAAGATTGGACCGATTGGCAAAACCTTCATGATCAGGATGGATTGTGATTGAGCGATACGATATTTTCCTGGCGAATCTCGATCCGGTGATTGGCAACGAGTATGCGAAAAAACGACTGATTAAAAAGATTGATCATTTGGACGATGTTACGGCTTTTAAATTGAGGCTGCTCATAACAGAAATGTATGGCGAAAGTGCCTCGGACAAATATTAAACAGCTTTTGTTGATCACACGATAAAAATATGATTTAAAATACAGATGACCTTGACAAATCAGCACAGCCAGCAAGTTTGGGAAAATTTTTGGGAAAAGCAATCGATTGACGAGGTGTACTCGAATTCGGAGCGCATTGTCCAACACATCAAAGAAACCGGTGATGTGAGCGGAAAATGGATCATGGAAATCGGCGCCGGCTCCGGACGCGATAGTTTCAAGCTGGTTGATCTTGGCGCGAATGTTATTCTTCTTGATTACGCCGAGAGTTCGCTCAACGTCATCAGAGCACTGGCAGCCAAATATAATAAAAAAGTGTTTCTCGTTCGCGGCGATGCTTTTCATCTGCCGTTCAAAGCCAATTCTGTTGATGTGATTTTTCACCAGGGTTTGCTCGAACATTTTACCAATCCGCAGGATATTGTGCGCGAGAGTTTTTACGCCACCGCAATCGGCGGGTACCACATTTCCGACGTGCCGCAAAAGTTTCATCTCTACACGGTTGTCAAACATGTTCTCATTTGGTTGAACAAATGGTTCGCCGGCTGGGAGACCGAGTTTACTATCGGTCAACTCTTAAAAATCCATACGGACGCCGGATTTGCCATTCATACAACGTACGGCGATTGGATGCGGCCAAGTTTTGTCTACCGGGCTTTTCGCGAAGCTTTGAAAAAAATCGGCATAAAATTGCCGCAGCAGCCACAACGTGTTCCGGTTGTCTCCGGCATTCGAGATAGATGGCGCGAGTTTTTTAAAAAACAAAAAATCGCGTTTTATACGTTCATGGATATCGGCGTGGTCGCCGTGAAAAAGGATTGACCGGTGCCCACATCTCGATCGTTAAACATTCTTGTTTTAAACTGGCAGGACATCACGCATCCGCTTGGCGGCGGCGCCGAGGTGCATTTTCACGAGATTTTTAAACGCGTCGTTGCCGCCGGACACCGCGTGACGCTGTTGAGCTGTTTTTATGAAAATGCACCGTATGAAGAAATTATAGACGGCATACGCATCGTGCGGCACGGCACGCGTGATTTTTTCAACTATAGTGTCCCGCGCGCCTATCGCCAATTGGCTGCGCAGGAAAAATTTGACATCGTCATTGACGATCTCAATAAAATTCCGTTTTATACGCCGTTCTTTGTCAAAGAGCCGTTGCTGGCCATCGCGCATCATTTTTTCGGCAAAAGCATTTTTCTCGAAGTGTCGTTTCAATACGCGGCCTATGTTTATTTGTCGGAAATGCTGGTGCGATTCGTGTATCGTCGAACACCGTTTGCCGTGGTTTCGGAAAGTACGCGCAAAGAGCTGCGCGCGTGGGGCATCAAAAAAATTGATCTGCTGCCCAACGCCGTGGATATGTCGCGCTACCAGGTGCTGCCTGAGGCCAAAAGTAAAAGACCGGTGATCGGCTATCTCGGCCGCATCAAAAAATATAAAAGCGTGGATCATATTATTCGGGCGATGCCGGAGATGTTGAAACGCGTTCCCAATGTGGTCCTCAAAATTATCGGCGATGGCGACGCATTGCCGGAGCTCAAAAAGTTGGCCGCAGAACTCGGCGTTGATGCAAATATCCAGTTCACCGGTCATGTGTCGCATGATGAGAAAGTTAGGCTGATCAACGAATCGTGGCTGGTGGTCAATCCATCGTCGAAAGAAGGGTGGGGATTGACGGTCATCGAGTCGAACGCCTGCCGAGTTCCGGTTGTGGCGGCAGATTCACCCGGCCTGCGTGATTCTGTTGTCGATGGCGAAACCGGCACGTTATACGAGTATGGCAACTTAAACAAGATGGCCGAGGCGGTCATTGATTTAATTCAAGATGAAAACAAGCGGTCCCGATACGAAACCAACGCGTTCAACTGGGCGCAAAAATGGAACTGGGACGAATCGGCGCACAAAGCCATTTCCATTATCGAAAAAATTATTCAATCATAGATTGGTGGAGATAGAATGCAAAAGAAAAACGTAATTAACAGAGTCTTTGCCGGACTTGCATTTGTATTATCGTTAATTGTTTATCTCAAGACCATCGCCCCAACGACATCCTTTTGGGATTGTGGCGAGTTTATTACCTGTTCCTACATTCTCGGCATACCGCATCCGCCGGGTGCGCCGTTCTATTTGCTGCTCGGGCGAATATTTACCATGCTGCCCATTGCCGCCGATATCGGCCTGCGAGTGAATATCGTCTCGGCTCTTTCCTCATCCGTTACTGTTTTGTTTTTGTATTTGATCATTGTCCGATTGATCAAACAGTGGCGCGGCGAGCCCAAGGATGTTTTTGATATGGTCATTCTCGTCGCCAGCGGTTTGATCGGCTCTCTCGGTTACGCGTTCAGCGACACGTTTTGGTTCAATGCGGTTGAAGCAGAAGTCTACGCCATCAGTATGTTTTTCACCTCGTCCATCGTCTGGCTCATTCTCGTCTGGCTGGAAAAAGCTGATGAACCCGGCAGCGAACGTTATCTGCTCATCATCGCCTATCTCATCGGCCTCGCCCTCGCCGTCCACTTGTTAATGATTCTCGCCCTGCCGGCGATTTTTCTTATCATCTTTTTCAAATATTTGGACTCGCACAACCGGGCCATTACCTTTCAAAAGTTTGCGATCTACCTGGCCGTCACCGTTGGCGTGCTATTTGTGAGCCTTGCCATCGGCTTGTCGGCCGGTTTGTCCTATAAAGTAAGTTTTGTAGTTGGCGGTCTCATTCTTTTGGCCATCGGCTTTTTCTCGCACGATAAACGTGATGAACTGAGCTTCCGAATCTACATGCTTTTCTTGGTGGCGATGGGTGTCGCGTTTGCGTCAATTTATCCGGGCGTGGTGCAATACGTGCCGAGGCTTGCCGGCGCTTATGGTTACTGGGTTTTATTGGCCGTCATTCTTCTCGTGCTGGCCGCGGTGATTTACGCCGTCAGGACAAAACAAAAGGTTTTCAGCCTGGCGATGATGTCTCTGATGCTCATCCTCACCGGCTATTCCACCTATACGATGATCTACATCCGCTCCAGTTTGAATCCGGCGGTGGATGAGAACGACCCGGAAAATATCAAAGCCATGGTCAGTTACCTGAACCGCGAGCAGTACGGCACCTGGGGCCAATTACCGCGGCGTTACCCCGGCCTGCCGCCGGACT
>CAYSNA010000230.1:4964-8543 GCA_964432185.1 uncultured Cytophagia bacterium | reverse complement strand
TAAACGCCCCTTTTTCATGCCCGAAAAATTCCGTCTCGATGAGTGTTTCCGGAATAGCGGCACAGTTCACGCGAATGAAAGGCTTGTCGGCACGCAGCGAATTGTAATGAATCGCTTGCGCAATGAGTTCCTTGCCGGTTCCTGATTCGCCGCGAATCAGCACGGTCGTGTCGGCACGCGCCACCTGGGTGACTTTTTCATAGACATCGCGCATCTCGTGGCTGTTACCGATGATATTATTAAAGCTGAATTCATCCTGCAATTTTTCTTTAATTTTGGCGCTTTCGCTCAATAACGCCTCGCGATCCTGCCGCCGGATTTGATCCAGCCGGATCGTTTGCACCAAAGCCGATGCAATGAGCGACAGAAACTTTTTGGCGCTCTCATAATCCCGTTTGGGATTGTACGGCAAATTGACGATCATGACACCCAGCGTGTTATAATCGAGAATAATGGGTACGCCAATAAAAGATTGTTCGCGATCGCGTTTCTCATCCCAGGAACTCATGCGGTTCAAAAACAAGGGCTCCTTGCTGACCTGCGGCGACACGATGGGTTTTCCGGTTTCGGCAATACGGCCAGTCAATCCTTCACCCAGCCGAAATTTTGTTTTGGCCACTTCCTTCTGATAGCCAATCGAAGCAGCCATGGATAGTGTCACACCATCGTCGTCCATCAAAAATACAGCACCGGACTTTATATTATACGACTTTTGCAGAATTTTTAATGTGGCCATCAATGACTCTTGTAGATTAAAATTCCTGCCGATGGCATTATTAATCTCAACGAGAATGGACAACTTGTTCAACATTGCCGTGTCTTCTCGTTGATTTTTCTGTGCTGTCGATGTCATTTTTCAACCTTTCCCAAGAGGATTTCAGTAACACATTTTTGTACAGCATACTTGACAAAAATACAATTTTGAAAGAATATTTCAAAATACTTTTTACAAACAACATCACGACAACCACTTTTGCGCATTTTTTTAAAAAATTCTTACAAAAGACAAAAAAGTTTTTCGGGGAATCAAAACAAAACATCCAATCAAAAAAATGCCTCCCGCCACGCCGGCACTAACAAAGCATAATAAAAATCAACAAACACTCCTTTCTGTCTTTTTTGTAGTCACTTTTAAACGTACCTACATTTTTGTGTCAAATATCGATCACCCATTTAAAACAAATAAATCACAAGTCTTTAATTTACAACAAGTCGAAATTCATTTTGAATTTTGGGATTGGCCTTGCGTTGCACTACGCGAATTAGAATTCTTATATAACTCAATAGTGCATGAGCGATCATGTCAATTGAAGGAAGGAGTAACTGGTATGAAACTAATCGTAGCGTACATTCAGCCCGAACGACTGAATGCCGTAAAACAAGCACTATACGAGCGCGAAGTTTACAAAATGTCGGTGACAAATGCGCTGGGTTGTGGTCAGCAAAAAGGTTATCACGAAACCTATCGCGGGGCCGATATTGAAGTAAACCTGTTGAAAAAAATTCGGCTCGAAGTGGCCGTTAACGACGAGTTCGTCGAACCCACTGTGGAAGGCATTATCGCGGGTGCACGATCAGGCAAAATAGGTGACGGTAAAATTTTTATTCAAGATTTGTCCGAATGTATCCGCATCCGTACTGGCGAAACAGGCAGCGAAGCCATCGGTTAATTGGGAACACAACGAAAAATAAAGGAGAAATTTTGATGAAAAGATACAAGCTTTTGCTACGGATCGGCTTTGCTCTGATAGTGCTTTTACTGGCCGGAGCGGTCTTTGCACAAGGCGATGACACGGCTGCTGCGCTTGAAACATTGCAAAACAACATTAATATCGTTTGGACGGCCATTGCCGCATTTCTCGTCTTTTTTATGCAGGCCGGCTTTGCCATGGTTGAAAGCGGTTTTACCCGCGCCAAAAACACCGTGAACATTATGATGAAAAATCTTATGGACTTTTCCATCGCAACGGTGGCTTTTTTCCTGGTTGGTTTTGGCCTGATGTTTGGCGAAACAAATGGCCTTTTTGGCACAACACAATTTGTCCTGCTTGGTACTGACGTGTTAGGCGCGGATTGGAATTGGACCTTTTTGATTTTTCAAACCGTGTTTGCCGGTACGGCAGCAACCATCGTTTCCGGCGCCATGGCAGAACGAACCAAGTTTACGGCGTACCTGGCTTACAGCCTGGTTATCAGTATTGTCATTTACCCCATTTTTGGCTCCTGGGCCTGGGGCGGATTACTCGATGGTGGCGGCTGGCTCGAAGGTCTTGGTTTTCAAGATTTCGCCGGTTCGACGGTTGTACACTCGATTGGCGGCTGGCTAGCGTTTGCGGGCGCAATCGTGCTCGGCCCGCGTATTGGTAAATATGGACCGAATGGCACACCTCGCGCTATTCCCGGTCACAATATTGCACTGGCAGCCCTTGGCGTTTTTATCCTGTGGTTTGGTTGGTTCGGATTTAACCCTGGCTCCACAACACTGGGCGATGGACATCTTGGTCGCATTGCCGTGACGACAAATCTAGCGGCAGCAGGAGGCGCAATAACCGCCATGATGACGGCCTGGATCGTCTTGAAAAAACCTGATGGCTCTATGGCGCTCAACGGAGCATTAGCCGGCCTCGTTGCCATCACGGCACCCTGCGCCACAGTGTCTCCTGTCGGAGCATTGATCATTGGCCTGATCGCCGGCGTACTGGTTGTCTTTAGTGTGCTCTTTATTGATCGCGTCCTCAAAGTTGACGATCCAGTCGGTGCGGTGAGCGTTCATGGTGTCAACGGCGCCTTTGGCACGCTGTCAATTGGCCTGTTCAATGTCGACGGCGGTTTGTTCTACGGCGGCGGCTTTAAACTTCTCGGCATCCAGGCCATCGGCGTCGTTAGCGCTTTTGTATGGGCATTTGGACTCGGCTTGCTTCTGTTCTTCGTTATCAAAAAGACCATCGGCATACGGGTTTCCGAAGAGGAAGAATTACAAGGCCTGGATATTGGCGAACATGGCATGGAAGCGTACAGCGGATTCCAAATTTTTACAACAACTTGATGGAAAAATGTGATATATTATTCCTTCGAGCGTGGTGGCTCGAAGGAATTTAACAATAATTTTTTGGAGGTCGATGTAATGAAAAGATTGACTGCAGTACTTTTGGTTTTGCTGGCTCTGACCGTTGGCGTTCAAGCAGAAATTGGCTTTTCCGGTGATGTTTCAATGGTCTCAACCTATGTCTGGCGTGGCGTAACACAGTTCAATGGCGCGGCTATGCAAGGTACTGTCGAAGCCTCTTACGGCCCAGTGGCATTTGGTGTGTGGAGCTCTTCGATGCAAGATGGAGCAACCGTTGAAACCGATCCGTACATTGGCGTCACTCTGCCGGTCGGTCCGGTTGAAGCTTCTGTCGGTGCTGTAATTTACAGCTATGACTTTTTCACCGTGCCGGGCAGCGTTTACGAAGTGTATGCGGCTGCCGGCTTTGGGCCGTTCAGCGCCGCATTCTACCTCACGCCGGAACAAGATGATGGTGATGTGGCAAGCGTGTACTGGCTGGATCTTGCCTACGGCACATCCTTCATCGGTGC
>CAYSNA010000230.1:0-4864 GCA_964432185.1 uncultured Cytophagia bacterium | reverse complement strand
GTCATCGATGATGACGACAGCGACTATTCGGACTTGAGCAATGTTTTCTGGTTTGGCGCAAGTTACGGATTCTAGAGAAACAAAATTTGCATCCTTTCCCTAAATGATGATGCCCGGCCTTCGAAGCAGACTTTATGGAAGAAGGCCGGAGACTTTTGATCTCTCATTTTTGTCCTATTTTTATTACAAGCTACAATATTGTTCTAATTTAAGCGACAACCAACAATAAAACCAACAAACTTTTATATTTTTGCAGTCCCCAAAAGAGCTTATTCAAAAAGCAAGCCGACAAATTAACCACACAACAACCAAACAACCATAAAATTTTGCCATAAAACGCCATTGAATCATAACATATCCAAACAATGCAAACATTAATGTCTTGTATTTTATAACAATCAACATTTTTGTCATATTTTACAACAAATAATTGAATTTATCACAAACAAAAATATAGCTCTAAATCCATGCTTTTTAGGTAATTAAGTCATCCGACCACATCCCCAAATTTTCATTTGAGGACTTGGCATGTTCTTTGATAATTGAATGGAAATTATATAATCCTCTCGCACTTAAACTCTGGCAATCGTTTAACTATTAATATATCATTTTTGAAGGGAAAGGAAATGAACAAACGCTGGATATACCTGTGCTTGACTGGCCTGTTTCTGTTCTTGACGTTCGGAACCTCGGCGGCAGCGGATGAAAGCGCAATCGACTCCGGAGCAACTGCCTGGATGCTGACATCCACGGCGCTCGTGCTTTTAATGGTTCCCGGTCTGGCCATGTTTTATGGCGGTCTGGTTCGCACCAAAAACGTGCTCGGTACCATGATGCACAGTTTCGCCGCCATGGGCGTAATGGCTGTGCTCTGGGTCGTCGTCGGATACTCAATGTCATTCGGCAGCAATGTGTTGGGCGGCTGGTTTGGCTGGAATCCCCAATATCTTTTTCTGGCCGGCATTGACGAAAAAATTATGGAGGCCGGCATTCCGGAATATGTGTTCTCCATGTTCCAGGGAAAGTTCGCCATTATTACACCGGCTCTCATCGCCGGCGCTTTTGCCGAACGGGTAACATTCAAAGGTTACGTCGTATTTATCGCCCTGTGGGGATTGCTGGTTTACAATCCGCTGTGCCACTGGGTATGGGCTGAAGACGGCTTTCTTTTTAATATGGGCGCTGCCGGTGCCATTGATTTTGCCGGCGGTACAGTCGTTCATATTTCTGCCGGCATCAGCGGACTCGTTGCCGCACTTTACCTCGGCGCCCGCCGTGGTTATCCCAAAACCGCCATGCCTCCGAGCAACCTGGTGATGACCCTAATGGGCGCCGGTTTGTTGTGGGTCGGTTGGTTTGGTTTTAACGCCGGCAGCAGCGTTTCATCCGGCTTGGCGACAGCACAAGCGTTGACTGCGACTCAAACCGCCGCGGCTTCGGGCGCACTCGTATGGATGATAATTGAAAGCCTTCATCAAGGCAAAGCCACAGCGCTTGGATTTGTTTCCGGTATTCTCGCCGGTCTCGTTGCCGTTACACCGGCCGCCGGCGTCGTACAGCCCGCTGGCGCTCTGGCGCTCGGCGCTATCGCGTCGGTATTTTGTTACCTCGCGATCATTGTGAAAAACAAACTCGGTTATGATGATAGTCTGGATGCTTTTGGCGTCCACGGCGTCGGCGGTATCACCGGCGCGATCTTTCTCACATTCTTCATCCGGAAAAGCTGGATGGCAGATGCCGCGGCGGCGGCCGGTGGCAGTTGGTCCATGTGGCAACAGCTTGGCGTTCAGGCTATCGCCGTGCTTATCGCTATTGTTTACGCGGCGACGTTGACCTTCCTGCTCATTATGCTGGTGCAAAAAACCATTGGTTTTAAAGCGCCGACAGCTAATGAAATGGCCGGACTCGATCACTCGTACCATGGCGAACATGGGTACGGCATGTTGAATGCGAACTAGGAGGAGCGAAGAATGAAACTTATCACAGCAATTATCCGGGAAAGCAAACTGGATCAAGTTCGCGAAGCATTGATCGAAGCCGAGATTACTCGAATCACCGTCAGCCGCGTCTCCGGACACGGCCAGCAGGAATCCATCGATATTTATCGCGGCAAAAAAGTAGTGCCAAACTTGATTCCAAAAATCAGACTTGATATCGCCGTGAACGACGAATTTGTCGACATCACTGTGAATACAATTATCAAAGCGGCCAAGTCCAACAGCGCAGGCGCCGTGGGCGATGGAAAAATTTTCATCACACCGCTTGAAGAGTGTATTCGTATTCGCACGGAAGAAAAAGGCGGCACGGCCATCTAAAAGAATCTGAAATAGAGAGCGACCCCAGTCTATTTCAAAAATATAAGCGTCTGTCCATCACTTGCAAGAACCAGAGTTGGGGTCAACTCTATCTCCTCTGTTAAAAAGTGCAGGGCAGGCGCTTTATAATAAAAACAAATTTCGCCACAAAGGCACGGATTGAGCTCTTTACTGACGTGGCCAAGTAAAAAATCATGATGATCTCACACGTGCCTTTGTGGTTCTTAACAAGCCACAACGAAACAGAGAATTCGACATAAATTCAGAAATAGTGAACTCGATTGGAGGAACATAAAATGACCCCAAAAGAATTTTTTGAATTAGCAAAATCGAATGGCGCTGACATGGTCGATCTCAAGTTTTGCGACTTGCTCGGTACCTGGCAACATTGTACCTATCCTATTGATACCTGGGATGAAGGTACATTTGAAGACGGTCTTGGTTTTGATGGCTCTTCCATTCGTGGTTGGCAGCCGATCAATAACTCGGACATGCTCGCTGTGCCCGATCCGTCAACCGGAGCCATGGATCCGTTTTTCGCGGAACCGACGATCAGTGTTATTGCTGATATTGTTGATCCGATTACCAGGGAACGATACAGCCGCGATCCTCGTTTCGTCGCTTCAAAAGCTGTTGAATTTATGAAAAGCACCGGCGTTGCGGACACCTGCAACATCGGTCCGGAACCGGAATTTTTTATTTTCGATGAAGTTCGATTTGACCAGCGCCAAAACACCGGCTTTTACTCGATTGACTCGGTGGAAGGCGCCTGGAACACCAACCGCATTGAAGAGCCGAACCTGGGTTACAAACCGAGTTACAAGGGCGGCTACTTTCCGGTGTCGCCAACGGATACCTACAGTGACCTGCGCGGCGACATGGTGAAAGAAATGCGCAAGCTCGGCATTGTGGTCGAAGCGCATCACCATGAAGTTGGCACCGGCGGCCAGGGCGAAATTGATATGCAATTTGCCGAACTGACCAAGATGGGCGATCAGTTCATGTGGTATAAATATATCATCAAGAATGTCGCGTACAAAGCGGGCAAAACGGTTACCTTTATGCCGAAACCGATTTTTGAAGATAATGGTTCCGGTATGCACACGCACCTTTCTCTGTGGAAAGGCGGCCAAAACCTGTTCGCCGGCACCGGTTATGCCGGCTTGAGCGACCTGGCCCTGTATGCGGTCGGTGGCGTTCTGAAACATGCCGCAGCGTTGTTGGCCTTTGCCGCCCCGACGAACAATAGTTATCGTCGCCTGGTTCCGGGATACGAAGCGCCGGTGAATCTGGTCATGTCGCAGCGTAACCGATCGGCTGCTGTTCGCATTCCGATGTACAGCAACAGCCCAAAAGCCAAACGGTTTGAATTCCGCTGTCCTGATCCGACGGCAAACGGTTATATCGCCTGGGCCGCCATGTTGATGGCCGTACTTGACGGTATCGAACATAAAATTGATCCGGGCGAAAAACTCGATCGCGATATTTATGAAATGAGTAAAGCAGAACTCGCCAACATCCCGCAAGTTCCGGGATCGCTGGAAGAGGCATTGGATGCGCTGGAAGCCGATCATGAGTTTCTTAAAGTCGGCGGTGTCTTTACCGAGGATTTAATCGAGACGTGGATCGACTACAAACGTGAAAACGAAGTCGCGCCGCTGAAACTGCGTCCGCATCCGTACGAATTCTTTTTGTATTACGACAATTAACAGAAATCAATTGATCCGAAACCTCGCGAGGGTTCGGGTCAACGTGAAAGATAGAAACTACATCCCAGTAGAAAAGGAGATAACTGAACACACGCGGTTAGCTCCTTCCGCACAAGCCCTGCGTTGGCTGCTCCCGGCGCAGGGCTTTGGTGCACCGAACTCGGCATATTTTCCTGCCGAATTTGTTTATGTGTGTATAAAAAATCAGACCCCAACTCAACATTATTTATTAAGACAGAGGAGAAGTTATGTCTGCAACAAATCCACGCAAACAGGTCTTGCTTGACCTGGCCGGTGAAAAACCGGTCACTCCAGAAAAACAGCCACCGACAACCGCCATTTTTGGCGCCAACACCTTTAATGAAAACACCATGCGCGAACGTTTGCCAAAAGACACATATAAAAAGTTGATGGCGACGATCAAAAAAGGTGAAAAGCTCGATATGACCATCGCGAATACGGTGGCGCATGCGATGAAGGAATGGGCGCTGGAAAAGGGCGTCAGTCACTATACGCACTGGTTTCAACCGCAAACCGGTCTGACGGCCGAAAAGCACGACGCTTTTTTGGAAATCGATGATGGTATTCCGATCGAGCGTTTCCGCGGTAACCAGCTCGTGCAGGGCGAACCCGATGCGTCATCCTTCCCCAGCGGCGGCTCGCGCACCACATTTGAAGCCCGCGGTTACACCATGTGGGATCCGTCCAGCCCGGCGTTTATTGCCGAAGGCCCCAAAGGCGGCATTCTGTGTATTCCGTCCGTCTTTATTAGCTATACCGGCGAAGCGCTGGACAAAAAGACGCCGCTGCTGCGTTCCATGGAAGCGATCAGCAAATCTG
>CAYSNA010000229.1:0-8567 GCA_964432185.1 uncultured Cytophagia bacterium | reverse complement strand
GCAGGCCAAAGGACTTGAAAATCATCACGGTGTTATCAACCGTATTTAAGCCACCATAATAAATGGATTTGAACAAACCGACTTTTTGCAGTTCGGTCACCGCCATAATACCGATTTGTGATTTTTCCGTCAGGGGATTGACCTCCGGCGTAATGGTCTTGGAAAAAACCTCACTGTCACGAATCCACTCAATTTCAACCTCGCGTTCGCCAACCGCACCAACGACGCCCACAAGATCCTCCCACATGGTAATTTCTTGTCCATCCACCTTGGTGATGCGGTCGCCTTGCTGTAGACCGGCCAACTCGGCAGGCGTGCCTTGGCCCACAGCGCCAACAATCGAGTAGGTCGGATCAACCGTGGTATTAATGCCGGTAAAAAATATAATGCCGGCGTAAATGACAACAGCGAGCAAAATATTAAATGCCGGTCCGGCAAAAATGACGAGAAATCTCGCCCACACCGGCTTGGACATAAACTCCCACGGTTCGCCTTTGATCGAGGTTTGATCCATGCTTTCATCAATCATGCCGGACATTTTAACGTAACCGCCAAGTGGAATCGCGGAGACGCAATAATCGGTATCGCCGAATTTCTTGCCAAACAGGCGCGGCGGAAAACCGATGGAAAATCGTTCGACACGAATGCCCACAAGTTTGGCGAGCAAAAAATGGCCAAGCTCGTGGATGAACACCAGCAAACCGAGAGTAAAAATAAATGGAATTAAATAGGAGACGATAATATTGCCGATATGTGCCATGAGTTATCCTTAAAACTTTTTGGTTCGTAAATAAGACGCTTAACTAAACGAAAAGATTCAGATAAAAATTCCGACGGTAACTAGGTCAGGCGCGCAAACTGCCGCGCCCACTGATCTGCCCCAATCAGCTCGTTCACGGACGGTCTTTTGACAAAATTGTGTTCATGCACGGCTTTTTCGATGATGTATGGAATCCTGTCGAAAGAAATATCACGGAGTAAAAAGCGCTCAACAGCGATTTCATTGGCGGCATTCAGCACAGCCGGGGCCGTGCCGCCCTGTTCGATCACCTGGAATGCCAGAGCCAGACAACGGAATTTCTCCAGATCGGGCTCGTCAAACGTCAACTCTTTTAGCGTCGACCAATCCAGGCGCGGGAAATCGGACGGCAATCGTCTGGGAAAAGTCATGGCCAACTGGATGGGCACACGCATGTCCGGCACGCCGAGCTGCGCTTTAATGGAGCCATCGTGAAAGGCCACCATGGAATGGATGATAGATTGTGGATGAATCACCACCCGTACCTTTGTCACGGGCACATCAAACAACCAGCGCGCTTCAATGACCTCCAAACCTTTGTTCATCATGGTCGCGGAATCGATAGTGATTTTTTTACCCATTGCCCAGTTGGGGTGATGCAGCGCCTGTTCAACCGTGACATTTTTAAATTCATCCACGGACAAGGACCGAAAAGGCCCACCCGAGGCGGTAAGCAAAATTTCCTCAATATCGTCGTAGCTCTCCCCCATCAAACTCTGGAAAATGGCGCTGTGTTCGCTGTCAATGGGCAGCAAACTCACACCCCGCTGGCGCACGCGCGCCATAACAATTTCGCCGCCGATCACAAGCGTTTCTTTATTCGCCAGGCCGATGTCAACGCCGAGATCAAGCGCGGTTAGCGTCGGCAAAAATCCGGCGGCGCCAACGAGGGCGTTCACCAGCATGTCGAACTCGTATTCCTGTTGAATATCGAGCAGCGCATTGGGGCCGTCAACATAACGAATGTTCAATTTCTTAAATTCAGACTTTTCAGCGTCCCTCAACGGTCGGCCTGTGACCGCGACGATGTTTGGCTGAAATTCAGCCGCCTGACGTAAAAGAAGCTCGACGTTGACATGCGTTGACAGGCCGACAACCTCAAAATCGTTTGGCGAGTTTTTCACACAATTCAAAGCGTTCACACCGATGGACCCGGTGGCGCCGAGAATTATTATTTTCTTTTTCATAGATTAATTCTTGAGAATTGAAAACTTGGATTCGATTTTTCGAGCATGTTCCACTTCGGCAGCGCTCATTTCGCTATCAACAAACTCGATCCCCAATTCATCCCGGAAACCTTGCCGCAAGGCATTGACCATCACCTCATAAGAAAGCGCTTTGGTGGTGATTTCACTGAGCGATGCGGTATTGTTGTGCATGTATTTTTTGACCCGTTCACGCCAGGCCTCATTTTTGGCTGCCAGATACTTTGTAATTTGCAAATGCTCTTCACCAATGAGGATGGAACCGTGCTGCAACACGCAACCGTTGATGCGCCGTTGCGCGCTGCCGACCAGCTTGCGTTTGCCAATGCTGATTTCATACTGAACGGACGAGGCATAACAGAGCGACGATAACTCGCCGCGAGAAAAATCTTTCGGCGTTTTTCGAGCACGCTCAAAATCAACATTGATCTCCAATGTCTTGAGAGAAGCAACCAGGCAGCGACTGATCACATCGTAAACGGCGAGAATATCTTTATCGTAAAATGGACTTGAGGGCGGAATGGAAACCGCATAGGTCAATTCGTTAGCGTGCAGAATGGCGCGGCCGCCGGTTGGACGCAGAACAACATCCACCCTATCTTTTTTACACGTTTTTAGATCAATATCCTGTTCGGATTGATGATAGCCGAGAGAGATAGCGTGCGGTTGCCAGGCATATACGCGCAAGGTTGGCAAAGCCT
The DNA here is from genome assembly GCA_964432185.1 of uncultured Cytophagia bacterium. Lineage (GTDB taxonomy): Bacteria > Zhuqueibacterota > Zhuqueibacteria > Residuimicrobiales > Krinioviventaceae > Kriniovivens. The sequence continues at coordinate 5,862 of CAYSNA010000229.1, read as the reverse complement.
CGTCGCGTGCAACGGCCTCGGTCATGGCCATATCCAGCGCCATGTTTTGGGCGCCGGTTAGCGGACCACTATTGACGAAACGCCACGCAGATGACAAAGGGCTTCGAGTTGATTCCTGCACAATTAAATCAAACCCCGATCAGCCTTTTCAATAAACTCAAGAATGGCCTGCACTTCGGGAGTCTGCTCAATATCTGTTTTGATGCGCTCGACGGCCTGGGAGACATTTAAATTTGAACGGTACAACAAGCGATAGGCGTTTTTCATTTTGCGCGTTGTCTCTTCCGTAAAACCGCGCCGCCGCAGACCGACGGAATTGATGCCGCCGTATTGCAGCGGACATCCCATGGCCAGGATATAGGGCGGCACATCTTTTAAGGCACGCAAACCACCGCCAATCATCACGTGCTGGCCAATGCGCACAAATTGATGGATGCCGGTGAGTCCGCCGATAATAGCGTGGTCTTCAATATCAACATGGCCGGCGACCTGTACGCTGTTGGCGAGAATGACATTGTTGCCGACGCGACAATCGTGCGCCACATGGACGTACGCCATCAACAAACAATTCGATCCAACCACACTTTTGCCGCGTTCTTTGGTGCCGCGGTTGAGCGTACAAAATTCGCGCACCGTTGTGTTGTCGCCGATTTCAAACGTCGATTTTTCAAAACCGAATTTCAAATCCTGCGGAACAGTAGACACGACGGCGCCGTGGTGAATTTTGCAGTTTTTGCCGATTCGAGCGCCGTCCGCAACCAACACATTCGAGGCGACGGTGGTGTTGTCGCCAATCACAACATCGCCCTCAATAATGGTAAAGGGACCGACTGAAACGTTTTCGCCGAGCTCGGCTTTATTATCAACAAGTGCGGTAGGATGAATGTTTGTCACGATGTTATCCTTTTAGCAAAGTTATGCTTTATCACGGTCGACAATAGCGGCCATCAATTCGGCCTCGCACGCGAGTTGATCGCCGACAAATGCGCGGCCATACATTTTGGCCATGGAGCGGCGCAGCGCGCCCATTTCAACTTCAAATCGAAGCGTATCGCCCGGCACCACCATGCGACGGAAACGCACATTATCAATGCCGGTGAAAACCACCAGTTTTTCTCCCGGATCACTTTCAGCATTTAATAATAAAATACCGCCGGTTTGCGCCATGGCTTCGATGATCAACACGCCCGGCATAATGGGACGGCCCGGGAAATGGCCCGGGAAAAACGGCTCATTCACGCTGACGTTCTTGATGCCGACAACATGCTCGCCCGGCACCAGATCCATAATCTTGTCCACCAGCAGGAATGGATAGCGATGCGGTAAAATTTTCTGAATAGCATTACTGTCGAGAAACGCGCCTTTTGACGGATCAGCCTGAAATTTTTTACGGATGAGCTTTTTCTCATACTCTTTGCGGATGAGCTTGACCAGTTCGGCATTGGCGCCATGTCCGGAACGCGCGGCCATCACATGGCCTTTAATCGGCACGCCGAGAAGCGCCAGATCGCCGATCAAATCGAGCGCTTTATGACGCACCGGCTCGTTATAATATCGCAGTTCCTTGCCGTTCAAAATACCGTTGGCCGACAGGCTGACGTTCTGATCAATGCCGAAGAGTTTGCGCAAATCGGAGAGTTCCTTGTCATCCATGTCCCGGTCGATGATTACCAGCGCGTTATCAATATTGCCGCCCTGGATCAGGCCGGCTTTCCACAATTCTTCAACTTCATGCAAGAAACAAAAAGTACGCGCGGCAGCATATTCGGTGGCAAATTCTTCCTGCATGGAATACATGGAGGTGTATTGCGTGCCGAGCGCCGGATTCTGATAGTCCACCATAAAGGTGATACGGAATTCGTCGGACGGAAACACGACAATGTCGATGCCTTTATTCGGGTCGGTATAGGTGATCGTTTTATCGATAATCAAATAATCGCGCAGCGCCTCCTGCTCGACGAGGCCGGCTTTTAGCAGCACTTCAACGAACGGCAGGGCGCTGCCGTCGCCAACCGGCGGTTCGTTGCCGTCAACTTCGCAGATGATATTATCAATTTCCAAACCGCTGATGGCGGCAAGGACATGTTCAACAGTATGCACTTTGACATCGCCAATACCGATGGTCGTACCGCGCGAAATATCCACCACGTGATCAACATCCGCCTTGATGATCGGCGCCCCAGCAATGTCGACTCTTTTAAAATTTATGCCGGTATTAATTTCGGCGGGTTTAAATGTGATTGTCGTTTTGTTGCCGGTATGCAAGCCGATGCCGGAATATGATACGACTTCCCTTATAGTTTGTTGATTTTTCAGAACAACCTCCTCACAACGATTACGTGTCCTTCGACAGCTCTTTTAGCTGTGCTTCGAGTTCCTGAACCTTTTCTTCCAGTTCTCTAAATCGTTTCAACATGCTTGGTAGTTTGGCTAGGCTGGCGTGCTCGCGCATTTCCTGCCGGAAAGGCCGAGCCGGGTAACCGGTGTAAAATTCACCGTCGGGGATCGATTTTGTGATGCCCGCCTGCGCGCCAATTTTAACTTGATTGCCGATATTAAGGTGCCCAACCAGACCGGCTTGTCCGCCAACTTGAACATAACTTCCAAGTTTGGTGCTGCCGGAAATACCGGCTTGCGCCGCAACGGCGGTGTGCGGGCCAATCTGTACATTGTGGGCAATCTGAATCAAATTATCCAATTTGGCGCCTTTTTGTATGCGCGTCTCACCCATGGTCGCCCGGTCGATGGTTATATTGGCGCCAATCTCAACGTCATCTTCCAACACGACAATGCCCATTTGCGGCAATTTGTGAAACTTGCCGCCTTCAAATGCATAACCAAAACCGTCCGAACCAACGACGGCGCCCATATGCAGAATGCAATTGTTGCCGATTTGACATTCTTCGCGAATGGAAACATTCGGGTAGACCAGGCAGTTGTCGCCGATTTTGACGCGATCGCCAATAAAAGTGCCGGGAAAAATAGTCGTGCCGCTGCCGATCGAACAGTCCTTGCCGATGACGACATAAGCGCCGATGGCAAGTTCATCTCCGAGCTGCGTGTTCTCGCCAATGATGGCCGTCGGATGCACCCCAGGTGCGACCTGCGGTGCTTGCTGGTAAAACTTTTGCGCCAGTTTGAGAAATGCAAAATAGGGATTGTCCACGCGCAGCACCGTTTTTTCCGTCGCGGGAAAATCTTTATCCACAAGCACGGCGGATGCGTGTGTCGTTTCAATAAATTTTGCGTATTTGGGATTCGCAATAAAGGAGAGGTGACCGGATTGGGCTTCCTCAATTTTGGCCAATCCGGTTATTTCAATGTCCTCATCACCCTCGATCTGTGCATCGATCCATTGCGCGATCTGGGCCAAGTTTAAATTCATAGAGAGTCCTTAGATCACTGTTGTCGGCGAGACGGGCCGCTTGACGTTTCCAAACCTTTTTCTAATTCTTCAATCACAAATTCAGTCAAATCATTTGAATTATCACTGACGTAAACGATATTGCCGGCAACCGTATCAAAAATGAAATCGTAACGTTCTTCCTCGCCCACTTTTTGGATCGCCGCATTGATTTTATCAATGATCGGTTTCATGATCTCATCCTGTTTGCGGAAAAACTCGCCGTTTTGACCCCATTTTTCATTCTGGAACTGCTGAATTTTTTGATACAAGGCTTGCAGTTCGGCTTGTTTTTCAGCCTGGCGTTCTTCGCTCAACAATAAACTCTGAGATTCGAGTTGTTGTCCCAATTCCTGAAATTGGGTCTGCAGTTCGCGGCCTTCCGCTTCCCACTCTCTGTTGATTTTATCGAGTTGTTCCTGCGCATCCTGCGCTTCTTTATATTGAGCCATAATTTGCTGGGAATTGACATAACCGATTTTTTGCGCAAAAGCGTTCATGGACAGGCTGAGCAAAACGAAAAGCATTGTGCTAACGACGGTTGTCCAGTTTTTTGTTTTCACGAATTCCTCCTGTGAATTTTTAGATACATTTCATTTACGAGTAAAATACTAAAAATAAAAATTTTAAACAATATTTAGATGTTGATGGATAAATTATGTTTACGCCTCTTCACGCCACCAAAATTAGAAACTTCGGCCAAAGACAAAGTGCATTTTCCACTTGGGATCCGGATTGCCGTAGGCGTCGATACGGTCAAAACCGTAACCGTAATCAAAACCGATGATGCCGATCATCGGCATAAAAACGCGCGCGCCAATACCGACGGAACGTTTCATCGCGTATGGATTGGCTCGCCGGAAATCCGCCCATGTGTTGCCGGCTTCGGCAAAGAACAACGCAAAAATGGTTGGGTTCGGCGCAATGGGGATGCGCAGCTCCGTGGTATATTTTAGCATCGCCTTGCCGCCATCATCGACGATTCGATAGTTGGCCAAAGGATCATCATAACCACGCAGCGGTATGGAGCGCGACAAACCGTCGCCGCCCATGAAGAAATAATCGGTGTACGGGATATGTGCATTTTCGCCAATGGATTCCATATATCCGGCCTGAAAACTGGTGTAAAAAACGAGTTTCCAGAACGACGGCGTAAACCAGTCAAGACGGAAAATCCATTTGTGGAAATCAACATTACCGCCGAGGAAGGTGCCGGCGAATTCGGTGGTCAATGAAATATCCGAGCCGGACGTCGGAAACTCGGGGCGATCAAGGCTGTTGCGGGACCAAATTTGTGTAATACTGCTGCTGATGAGCGGCCATTGTTCATCGATGATATTATTCGGATTGGCGTCAACAATGTATTGATTAAAATCGCTCAGCTCTGTTTTGTCGATGCGATAGATCCAGTCACCCCGGAAAAAGTTATCCGGCCAGTTAAAGCGTCGTCCAAGACGAAAGGATGCGCCGGTACTAACCTGTTTGTAGCCAATGTAATAGGCATCGCGTTTAGTATCATAAAAATTAAAGCCGGCAAGCGTCGGGGTATCGAGCAGCCATGGTTCGGTGAAACCGATATTGAAGGAGCGATAGAAACGGCCAAAAGACCAGTCAAAACTCAAACGCTGACCGTTACCGAACAGGTTTGCCATGGCCACGCCCACGCTGCCGATGAGCTTGTCGCGCTCACTCCAGCCGGCGGACATGTTGGCGGTGTCGGTCGATTTTTCTTCAACTTTGAAACCAAGATTGATCTTTTCCTGGTCATTGCCGATCGGCAGCACCTGCGGCTCAACATTGGAAAAATAATTCAGCATCCAGACATCGCGCTGACTGCGCTCAAGCAGAGATTTGTTGAAGGTTTGGCCCGGTAAAATTCTCAGCTCTCGGCGAATGACTTTTTCTTTGGTCTTTGTGTTGCCGCTGATGAGAATTTCATTAATCTTGGCTTGCTTGAATTCCTGTATGAGAAACTCGATATTAAGTTTAAGCGGATCTTCGGGATCGACAATTTCCCGCGGCGTCGCGGACGCAAAAATATAGCCCTGATCATAGTACAAGCCGCTCACATGTTGATAGGCCGCCTCATCCAGGCTCTTTTTGCTGTAGACGTCGCCTTTTTCGAATCGCAGCGTCGCCGCCAGTTCTTCATTGGAAAAAACCTTGTTGCCGGTAAAAGAAATATTCCACAATGGCTTTCTTTGGCTGAAGCACGAAAACAAGCTGAGACCGGAATTGCTGTTTGGGATTGGGTTACAGGAAAAGAAGCAACAAAAAATCCTGATGTGGTTTTGGCTTCGTGTGGAGATTATATTACAACAGAGGCTTTGTTTGCGGTAAAACTTTGTAAAGAATTAATGCCTGATTTGAAAATCCGATATGTGAATGTTTCGGAGCTTACTTCAATGTGTTTGGGTGATTATTGTGTTGACTCTAAAGCCTGTAATACTGAAAGGCAG
>CAYSNA010000228.1:0-8604 GCA_964432185.1 uncultured Cytophagia bacterium | reverse complement strand
GTCGGGGCGGAGAGATTTGAACTCTCGACCTCCTGGTCCCAAACCAGGCGCGCTAACCGGACTGCGCTACGCCCCGAGTTTTTGCTGTAACACTTTTTTCATTTTTTGCAACGCTTTGCCGCGATGACTCACTTTATTTTTTTCAGTGAGATTCATTTCTGCAAAGGTTTTATTCAATTCCGGTAGAAAGAAAACCGGATCGTAGCCAAAGCCACCAGCACCACGTCGCGTATTGAGTATGGTGCCTTCGCAAATGCCTTCAACAGTTTCAACTGAATCGTTGAAAGCCAGCGCCATCACGGTCCGAAAACGGGCCTGACGTTGATCCGCTGGTATATCGCAAAGGTTGTCAAGGAGCTTGTCCACATTGTCGTGATACGTTGCATTTTCCCCGGCATATCGTGCAGAATAAACGCCGGGCGCGCCGTTCAGCGCATCCACTTCAAGGCCCGTATCGTCGGCCAGCGACGGAAAGCCGGTTGCCTTGGCGAACTCGAGCGCTTTTTTAACGGCATTCCCTTCAAGGGTTGGTTGATCTTCAATGACGTTTGGGAATTCATCGAGATCGTTAATGGAAAGCACGGTTACCGGCACATCGCGTAAAAAATCGGCCATCTCTTTTACTTTGTCAAGATTGGCTGTTGCCAGTAAAACGCGATCCAACTTCATAAATCAGCTTAGGCTATCACCGTGCTTTGGTTGCATTTGCACACGCCGACAAAGCTTTCTTTGAATTTATGGCTGTCTTTTTTGTCGTTTTTAACGGCCTCAACAACATGCAGCGTTGAGTATGTATCGCCGCATACGGGGCATTGTGATTTGTTTCCGCCGGCAGCTTTTGCCAGTTTGGCGGCAAAGGTCTTGTCCTTACCCATTTTTATATCTCCACTGAAAATAACGTAAAAAATCAGCCGTAAATATAGAGGAAAAATAATAAAATGTCAATTAAAAATAAAAGAAAGATCAGTTGTTTTCGATCATTTCTTCAATAAGTTTAATTTGACTTTCGAGCATTTTGAGCCGTTTGTGAAGGTACTCGTAGTTGACTCTTTTTTGTGAACTATTTTGAGAAGGGATCGGTTTCGCAGTTGACAATTCGTTCGAATTGAGCCGATAGATTGACGTCGGTGGCGCCGTGAGCGTTACGGTGACCGGAACAATTTGGTCCCCTCGTAAAATTTGTATGGACACCTGATCGCCAACGTCATGAGCTCTGATGATTTGAAACAGATCAAATGCTTTCGCGACTTTGTGGTTTTCGGTGCTCAATACAATGTCGCCCGTTTTAATACCGGCCAAAGCGGCCGGACTGCTCTGGTAAACCTGTTTCACATGCGCGCCGCCAAGCTGGCTCGGCCAATCCTCAACCAAAACCCCAAAATACACTTTGTTTTTATCGGCTTGCGCGATAAGAGTCGTCATCGCTCGTTTAACGTCCCGCATTGGATAAACGAGGACCGTTTCACTGGCCAACAGGTCAGAAGAAAAAGGCAGCTCGTCCGGAAAAAAGTCAATTTCTACCGCTACGAGGCCGATCAATTCACCGGCAAAATTAAATACAGCGCCACCACTGGCACCGGCCGGCAGGTCCGCGGATAGCTGAATCATGCCATCGCTGCGAGTGCAATTGACCATTCCAAAACTGACCGCCGGCATTATCCCGAGCGAGTTGCTCAAAATGAGAACCGGTTCGCCGGCCGCAACACTTGCCGGATCTTCAAGAATTCGCGGGAAAAAATCATTATTTATCGCTTTTTCCACCTGAATGATGGACAGACCCAGACTCTCATCCGTGCCAACAATCTTGCCCGGTAACGTGGTGCCGTCGTGTAACGTCACGTGAATTTGCTGGCTTCCCATGACAATTTTCTGCTTTAAAACAATATGGTTGGAATCAATGATCAAACCCGCGCCGGAATTAATCATCTCAATAGCCGGCGTGGAATCGGTCTGCTCACCAATTCCCATGTGCGCTTCAACCGAGACGGCGCATTTTTCGACATCCTTGACCAGCTGGATAAACTCTTGCCGAAATGCCTGCAAAACATTTGAGCTTTGAGCATAGCTTGATGATAAAAATAAACTGCTAAATAAAAAGAAGGCAAGCGAAATATAATAGAGAATCTTTTTCATACATCATCACCGAACGGCTTAAAAGACAAATTGGGCTTGCTTAATTTGTGGTTGATTGAAACTGCTCGTCTGTCGGATGCGAGGTTGATTTTGTGGTGCTTCTCGCAAATCCGGAAGTTGCTCATCGCGCACAACATAGTCGCTTTTTGCCCGGTTGCTTTTATAGTCCGCCATGTTCGCTGCCCGGTCGAGGTTGGGATAGTTGAAAACGCGAACCGTATTGGACATCGAATCCACATCCGAAATTACCAAATATCCGGGATCAATATAATTCATATTACCATTGAGGGCGTCTTCAAGCGCAATTCTTGTATCCGGTTGTGGATTTGATGGCATCGTTGCGAATCGCTGGAACTGGGCGCCGATAAACATCAGCAAAATGGCGACGACAGCATAGGCAGGGGTTTTCCATCCAAATTCAAAAAATGAAAAAGCTCGGCTGCTGGAGCGTTGATACCGTTGTTCCTGGCGAATTTTGGCGCGCAGAACGATATCAAATGAATCGGACGTTTTTACGCGCGGGAGAGAGGCGAGTGAATTTTTCACACCGCGTAAACTGTCCAGTTTTTCGCGACAAGCTGAACAAGCGCGTAAATGCGAGTGCAGGGCAATCCGTTTTTGCGGATCGATCGTTTCGTCAAGCTCATCTGAAAATAAATGTATGTAATGGTCGCAATCTTTCATCAAAACCTCCTTGCGCATCATGTTGGCAACTTGATGTCTTTCAACTTTGACTGTAATTTGAGGCGAGCACGATTCACTCTCGACTTTACCGTGCCGAGTGGAATATGTAAAATTGAACCGATCTCCTCGTATGAAAGTTCCTGAATATCTCTCAAAATGATCACTTGTTTAAAACGGGGCGGCAACGCATCAATGGCATCCTGAATGATTTTTTCCGTCATTGTTGAATTGGCCGCTTGATCGGTATTGGCCATTTCGTCTTCAATTTCATACTCCTTGTCGTCAAATCCGATATCTGAAATAGAGACCACCTTGCGACGTTTTCGCTTGCGCAGCTCGGTCTTGGCCAGGTTTCCGGCAATCGTATAAATCCAGGTCGAGAACTTGGCTATTTGCCGATAGGCGTGCTTGTTTCGATACAAGCGTAAAAAGGTTTCCTGAACTATATCTTCAGCCTCTTCCACATTGCCAAGAAACCGATAGACAAAATTCAAGAGTTGATCCTTATAACGATGAACAATAATATCATACGCCGCAAAGTCATCCTCCTGGAATCGGCGAATCAGTTCTTCATCAGATATGTCAGACTGTGACCTGGTGTATGTGCTCATAGTTTTACTATATGAACATTGCTCAGAGATGAAAGTTCCATTTTTTATCTAAACATTAATTTAAAGAATATATTTCAAACAAAAGTGACTCGATAACCAATTTTGGTTTTTGGTAACTGGTCTTGAGGTGCTGATCCGCCTGAAGCAAAAGCTGAAAAATGTTCCGAAGATTGTCTCGGCTGTACAGTCGGGCTTGCGAGACGTATTTATCGACAAAATATGGATTAACTTTAAGAGTGGACGCCATGTCATTTTTGGAGGCGCGTTTGGTGACCAGTTCTTTCGTTTTGGTCAGAATTGTATAATGGCGTGTCAACATGACGAGTACGCCGATGGGGGATTCGCCCAGCTCGAGCAGCCGGTTGATGATGCGCAAACTTTTTTCATTGTCCCTGGCGGCAACCGCATCACAAAACTCAAAGACGTTAAATTCTTTGGTTGATCCGACGATGGTTTCAATATCCTCAATCGTGATATTTTTATCATCTTTTTTTAATAACTCTATTTTGTCGATTTCCGAGCTGAGCCGGCGCAGCGAGTTACCAACATTGATGTGCAGCAGCGTGGCCGCTTCCTCTGAAATGCTGTACCCACGACTCATAATGTGTGTTTGGATCCAATCCGGGATTTGGTTGTCATAGAGCGGCTTTGATTCGATGCACCTGGCGAGTTGCTTTAATTTTTTTACGACGCTTTTGGTGCCGTTCAGCTTGCTGCTGGTGAGACAAAGACAGGTTGTTGGCGAGGGTCTTTCAGCATATTTGACGAGAAGCTGCATGCTGCTGTCATTCATAAAATGGATATCCCGGACAACCACCAGGCGTTTTTCAGCCATCATCGGAAATGCCAAAGCGGCATTGACGACGGCGGCGGCATCGCTTTCGTTGCCGTAGAAAATATCGAGATTAAAATCTTCATCACCCGGCTGCAAAACGGCTTTTTGCAGGCGATCGCTATACTGTTTGACGAGAAAATCTTCTTCCCCATAAAAAAGATAAACAGGCGCAATGTTGTGCGCCTTCAAGTCCGAATAAAATTGCGTGGCACTGTAGCTTGTTTTTTGATTCAAAAGATCGCCTTGAAAAATTAGTGAAGAAAAATCAATCCCAAAACTCCAAGGATGAGACAGTAGGGCGCGAACCAGTACAATTTTCCGCGGCCAACGATGGCCAGCAAGGATTCTATGGCGACAAATCCGGAAATGTACGAAGCGATCATACCGGCGGCCAGCATCATAAACATGTCGCCGCCAATGCCAAATTCAACGAGTTCAATCGATTTTAAAATAGTCGCGCCGAGCACAGCCGGAACGGCGAGTAAAAAGGAAAAGCGCGCGGCTTCTTTGCCGTTGACTTTTTGATACAAACCAACGCTGATGGTCGAGCCGGAACGCGAGATACCCGGTAAAATCGCCACCGCCTGCGCCAGCCCCATGACAAAAGTGTTGACAAAGTTGAGTGTCGAAGCCGCTTCACCCTCTGTTTTCTCGTTGGCTTTATGTTTTACAAACAGGGTGAGAAACAAAATAAAGGCCGTGACGATCAGCATGGCGCTGGCAAAACGCGGGCTGGAAAAGGCCGTTTCGATTTTATCTTCCAGTAACAAACCCACGAATGCAGCAGGTATGGAACCGACGACGACAAAAATGAGCATGCGGAAATTGATATCGCTTTTGTACTTTTCTTTTGCGCCTGTGTCCCAGAATGACGTTGTGAACAATGAGAAAAATGCGATGATCAAATTCCAGATATCTTTGCGAAAAATGGTAAACACTGCGAGCAACGTACCAAAGTGGACGAACACTTCAAACTCGATGCCCTGTTCCTGCAAACCAAGAAAATATTTGCCCAACACCAAATGTCCCGAACTACTGACGGGCAAGAATTCCGTTAAACCTTGTACAATTCCGAGAATAACTGCTTTTCCAACATCCATTTAAAACTCCTGCGGCGTATGAATGATTCAATCCTGTTGAATTGAATTTGCGTTAAAGTGATAGCTGAGACCAATCCAAAAGCCGAAATAGTCGGCCATGCCGGCCAGCGTATATTTCAGTTGAACGAGACCCTGCAGCGTTGCTGTGACCGGCACCGTTACACCGCCGACAGCGTTGAGAGCAAGATCGAATTCAAAATCTTTGGAAGACTTTTCCGGATTGTGAGAGGATTTTGTTTGCCAGGAATTTAATGTCAAACCAAGACCGCCGCCCACAAACGGCACAGCTTTTGAATTATTAAGGTTAAACGGCTTGAGTGCGGACACTCCCACGGCAAAAAGTTGTCTATTCCATGTCGTGCTATTTTTGTCATAGGAGACAGCCCAGTAATCAAAGTATGGCTGAAAGAAAAGATCGCCCTTTTCCTGTTGAAGGTAACAATGGACACCGATGGAGGTGGCGCGCTGGTTCGTTACGGACGGCACGACTTGGCCAACATAAAGCCCGGCCGAACTTAATCGGACGCCTGCCGGCGAGATGATCGGCAGCAGGAGAAACAGCGCGAAAAGACATGATGATGTGTTCTTCATAAGTTGGAATTATTCTCATTCATTAACGCGAATGATCAAACCATCCTGAAACTGCAACAGATTCACATAATTATTCACACGTTTGGCATTGTTGAGAGATATCCTGGTGCCCAAACCCTGAAATGAGGTGGTGTTTTTTAAATACGCGGCAATGTCAGCGCTGTTGGTGTTTCCCGCATCCACGGCATCGATGATGAGATTCATCACATTATAGCCGTATCGAGCCAAAATACCCGGCGAGGTTGCGGTGGCGACGCGAAAGTCGCGCGTAAAGGTGATAAAATCGAGATCCGTTTCAGACAAATAAAAGCCCGATGCATAGACGACACCGTTGACATATTGTTGGTGCTGCCGTAATAAGTCGGGATTATTCCAGGTATCGCCGCCGAGCAAGCGGGATTTAATGTTGTACAGGGCAAATTGCGAAGCGATGAAGGGAATATCCTCTTCATAAATCGGCGCAAAAAAGCCGTCAATGGCGCGCGCGGAAACATTCGTATATCGTGCCAGATGATGGTTGTCGTCCGACTGCCGACGCGCCTGGCGGTCACGCTGATTGTACATGGCATCGACCCGTTCCATCGTGCCTTGTTCACCCCAGGCGGTCAATGAGTCGCGAAACGCGTGACGAAATCCGGCTTCGCGCAAAGCCTCAAGTTGGCCGGAGAAATCCTGGGTGCCGGGATAGTACCATTGCTGCGAAACGATGGAACCGCCGAGTTCATCGACTTTATTGGCGAACGCATCGGTAATAGCGTTGCCATAGTCATCGGCCGGCGCCAGGGTCGCGAACGTGCGCATGCGCAGTTTTTTGACGGCATATTCGGCCAGTGCGGCGCCGCGCGTTTCTATATCATTATTAAATTGAAAGACATTGTCGCCAATTTCGGTCAACTTGTTGTCCGTCGAGACCGGAATGATCACCGGAATCTGACTCGATCTGAGCAATCCGGCAACCGTGGCCGATTTGGCGCCTTCCAAACCGGTGATGACGAGTTCCACGTCAGCGTCCCGAATGTCCAGTGCGCTATTGATCGTTTCAACAATATCGCCCTTCGTATCTTTGACGACGAGCGCAATATCCGTTCCGCCTGCTTTGCGTCGTTTTAATGCAAAGGCGGCGCCGCGCATAAAATCGTTGGCTTCTGCGGAAAAGTATCCGGTCAACGGCTGCAAAATGCCGATCCGAACTTGAGGCTTTTCGGCGCTCATATCTTTTTTCATCAATTGCTCGGCAATGGCAGCGTAGCGTGGGCCGGGTTTGGAGGCGAGAAATTCCTCCAGAATGTCGTTGGCCTCCGTTGTTTTGCCGCTTTTGTATTTCAGATGGGCACGCCAAATGGTGAGGATGGGACGAGCTGTAACCCATGGATAGTCGGCCATCAGATCATCCATTTTTTTCAGACTGATCGAATTGTCAATGAGCGTTGTGCCGGCATTTTCCGCCAGACGGCGGAGTTCAGGCGAGGTGGTGAATTCGAGCGCAAAGGCAAAATTATCAAAAGCGGCATTCACATTATTTTTATGCAGATAGGCCCGGGCTCGCTCATAGTAGGCGTGCGCGACGTAGGTACTGGATGGATATTTTGTGATGAAATCATCGGCAAAGCGAATGGTCTCCTCGACATCGCCCAGATGAAAACAGGTTTTCGCCAGCAAAATGAGCCCAATAGTTTCGCGCTCGTTGTTGGTGGTGATGGCCGCGAGTTGTTCAAAACTGCTTCTGGCTTGAGCAAAATTATCATTCTGATAAGACTCCAGACCCTGATTAAACAATGCTTCCGGATTTGTCGATTGACTGAAAGTGAGCTGCGGGGCGAAAAGAACCAACGCCAGGCTGCAGATCGTTACGAATTGTTTCAACAAATCTATCCTCCGCTTTTTATTCAACGGTGACGCTTTTGGCCAGGTTTCGCGGCTGGTCGACATCGCAGCCCCGCAGGACGGCGATATGATACGCCAACAATTGTAACGGCACAATTGTCACCAGTGGATTGAGAATTTCAATGGTTTGCGGCACGTAAATTACGCGATTGGCATGCGCGGCAATGTGTTCATCGCCTTCGGTGGCAATGGCGATGACGCGTCCGCGGCGGGCGCGCACTTCCTCAATATTGCTGAGGACTTTGTCGTAAATCGAATCTTTTGTCGCAATGACCACAACCGGCATGTCCTTGTCGATCAACGCAATCGGACCGTGTTTCATTTCCGCCGCCGGATAACCTTCTGCATGAATATAAGAAATTTCTTTTAATTTTAAAGCGCCTTCTAACGCCACGGGAAAATTATAGCCGCGGCCAAGATAGAGGAAATTGCGCGAGTCTTTGAACTCTTTGGCAATGTCCTGAATCAGGTCATTGGATTTTAACGCTTTGTTAATGACATTGGGCAGATCGTTAAGCGCCCGTGCGATTTCCACACCACGCGGGTGCGAGAGTGAACGCATGCGCGCCAGGAGCAGCGTCATGAGCGCCAAAACCGCAACTTGCGAGGTGAAAGCTTTGGTCGAGGCAACGCCGATTTCCGGACCGGCGTGTAGATAGATACCGGCATCGGTTTCGCGCGCGATGGTGGAGCCGACCACATTACAAATGCCGAAGACTTTGCTGCCCTTGCGTTTGGCTTCGCGGATGGCGGCCAGGGTGTCGGC